>CANHSW010000332.1 GCA_947463165.1 Cyanobacteriota bacterium | reverse complement strand
GTCGATTGTTCTCGTAAATGCATGCCACCAGCAACCCCAGGCAACTTTTGTATCTAAGGGTGGATCAGCCCTTGCCCGTTTGGCGACAAGCCGTTGATCCCGCCAGCGTCGATCCGAATTCCGATTCCGGCGATCATCTAAACTCGGCTAGCCGACGCCAGCTCATGACTAAGATCAAACCTTGTAGGTTTAAAGAGAATCCAAGCTCCGGCGACAACACTCAAGGCAAATAGCCTCCACAGGTATTGAAATGAACTATAAAATGCCGGCCCGAGCCAGTCCTGTATCCGGCAATTTTTTCGATTCAAATTAGGCTAACTACGACTAAGTTCATCCCGCTAAGACCAAAAGTGATCACATTAAGCTCGCAAAACGAAGGCAATTCAAATAGCTCCCAGTTCGTTCCGTCCGCTGGTGGCCGTATCACGCGCCGTCGCAGCTCCGCCGGACCGGTGCCACCAATCCGCCCCCAGCGCCCTCCGGTCATGCTCAACCAGGGACCGCGTAACACTGGCGGCCTACGCCCAACCTTCCTGACCCTGCGGGACCATGGCAAGGTGTTTGTGGCCGACTTACCCCGGCTATCCGATGGTCAGCTGGCCCACGTAGCCAAAGAGGCCCGGGAAGTACTGGAAAGCCTGAGCCGGCGCCTGGAGGAACTAGATGGCCATGGCTTCTTAACTCAAACCGATCGCGATACCCGCATCAGGGCCGCCACCAAGCGCGATGTCACCGAGCGCTTCATCAAAGCGATTGAGGAAGAGCAAGAGCTGCGCAGTAACAACCCAGCCCTGAGGGCTGCGGCCGGTGAATCCCTGGCCAGGGCATTCCTGCAACTAGCCCGCCATCGGCTGCCAGGCGCCACCTTTGATTCATTGCTGCAGGAAGCACTGGCTGCCTGTGGTCCTGATGTCACCGCTGAGGCAGTCAGCGATGACGGCGAGGCTCAACCCGATGAGCCGGAGCGGCCGACCGCTCCCCTCAATCGCCCCAAGGCGATGCCCGTAGTGCTAACCCCGGAAACAACCAGCGTTCAATCTATCTAAATCAACCCAGCTAGAAAAAGCTTGGTTGGCTTGGCGGTCGGTCAAGTACTGATCGCGGCCATCAGGCTTTGGCGAGCGGTTCCCTGGGAGGCCTGGGCTGGGCTTGAGCCACAGCCCAGCCCAGGGGCCGCTGGCATTACTGGTGTTGGCTTTAGCGACTGGGCCCCTGAGTTTAAATGTGAATTTTTACAATGTACCGATGCTTGAGCTGGTGGGATCCCAGATGTGAGCATCTTTTCCCCTGAATGGATCCTGGCTCAGCTGGCTGCATAAACCGATGCTCCCCCTTGACGGCGGGGCCTCTGATCTCGGATAAGGGTTCTTTGAAGTGGCTCGATGGAGTCCAGTTTCTGCGGTGATTCCAGCCTGGCCCCGCCAGCCCCCCAGGCTGCCGCGGAACCCACCGGCTCTGATGTCCCGACGGGGGGATCCCTGGACGCCCTGCTCTCCCCCTTGGCAGGCACCGATCTGCTGTCCTCTGCGGATCTGTCGGCCGACCAGACCCAGGCGCTGCTGGCCCTGGCCGCCGATCTCAAGAGTGGTCGCCGCCATGTGGATGTGGCAGGCAAGACCCTGGGCTTGATTTTTAGCAAGGCCTCCACCCGCACTCGGGTCAGTTTTTCGGTGGCGATGGCCCGGCTCGGAGGCCAGACCATCGATCTAAATCCCCAGGTGAGCCAGGTGGGCCGGGGCGAGCCGATCGCTGATACCGCTCGGGTGCTCAGTCGCTATGTAGACGTGCTGGCGATTCGCACCTTCGCCCAGCAGGAGCTGGAAGAGTATGCCCACTGGGCCTCGATTCCGGTGGTGAATGCCCTCACCGACTTGGAACATCCTTGTCAGGCCCTGGCTGATTTCCTCACCATTGCGGAGGCTTTTGGCGGCCGGCCTGAGCAGCTCGCCGGTCTCACCCTCAGTTATGTGGGTGATGGCAATAACGTGGCCCACTCCCTGATGCTCTGCGGTGCCCTGCTGGGGGTGAATGTGCGCATCGGCTGTCCGCTGGGCTTTGAACCGGATCGGGCTGTGCTGCACCGCGCCCAACAGCTGGCCAGCCAGAGGGGGGCGAAAGTGGAGTTGGTTCACGAGCCCCAGGCGGCCGTGCGCGGTGCCCACGCCCTCTATACCGATGTGTGGGCCTCCATGGGCCAGGAAGCCGAAACGGGCGAGCGGGAGCGGGCTTTTGCCGGTTGGTGCCTAGACGAGGCCCTGCTGGCTGAGGCCGATGCAGAGGCGATCGTGCTGCACTGTCTGCCGGCCTATCGCGGCAAGGAGATCAGCGAGGCCGTGATCGAGGGCAGCCAAAGCCGCGTATTCGATCAAGCTGAGAACCGGCTGCATGTCCAGCAGGCCCTGCTGGCGGCCTTGCTGGGGGGGCTTTGAGCCCCAAATAAGCCTCAACCCTGGACAAATGCACCATTCAGAGATACATCTGTATTAGATGGCTTGATTTGGTGCCCCAGTCTCTCGTCCGGTCCCTAGGCAAGTCTTTTGCCCAGTCCCTGGGCCAGTCCGCCGGCCAGTCTTCAGGCAAGTCTTCGGGCAAGTCGGTAGTCCAATCCCTGGGCCAGTCGTCAGAGCAGGCCCAGCCGCTTACCAAAGCCCAGCAGGAGCTTTACGACTGGCTTGCTGACTACATCAGCAATCATCGCCATAGCCCCTCGATCCGTCAGATGATGGAGGCCATGGGCCTGCGTTCGCCGGCGCCGATCCAGAGCCGGCTGCGCCATCTGCAGCAGAAGGGTTGGATCACCTGGCAGGAGGGTCAAGCCCGCACTTTGCAGGTGCTGGTGGGCGGCGGCCAGGGCATTCCGGTGCTCGGCACTGTGGCAGCCGGCGGTCTGGTGGAACCCTTTGGCGAGGCGCAGGTGCAACTCGACCTGGCCTCGGTGCTGGAGGCCCCAGGTCTGTTTGCCCTCAGCGTCAATGGCGACTCGATGCGCGACGCCAGCATT
>CANHSW010000331.1 GCA_947463165.1 Cyanobacteriota bacterium | reverse complement strand
TGGCCCTGGCTGCAGCTGAAATGGCTGCGCCACCGCTCCGTGATAGCTGCGTTTTTTGAGACCATTCGCGCCTATGTCAGATCTGCATACCGCTCAGCCCCCTCCGCGCAAACTCTTTGCGCCCCTTATCCGCCGTTCCCTACGCAAACCCATTGCGCCTGCTTATCCGCCGCCCCTCGGCAATACCCGTTGCAGCCACCGTCCAGGCGATAGGCAGAAATGCTTTATTACGATGCTGAATTACCCAGAATAGCCAAACTGAATCAATCGGCGGCACCATTAATCTGGGCGCCATCAATCGGGGCACCCTCAATCGGCGGCACCGTTAATCAGCGGCCCAATTAATCAGTGGGCCAATTAATCAGTGGGCCAATTAATCAGTGGACCTTCGGAGGAGTCTGGAAAATCATCATTTGTGGTCAGCTGAAAGTTGAGAGACCCATTGCGGTGTCAGTGGTTCATGGGGCTTAGTTCTGGTTTTCCAGAGCCTTCCTAGAGGGCCAAGGGGGTACGGAGTGATAGGGGTTCCAGGCCAGCCCAGGCCAGCAGTGCCGGCCAGCTGCGCACCAGCTCGTAAACCCGCTGGTGCCCCTCGCCATTTAGATGCAGGCCGTCCGTGCAGAGCAGCTCCGGCCAGTGGCTATCGGCCGTGAGGCTGTGCAAAAGCGGCAAAAACGGCACAGAGGCCTCCAGGCAGGCCTCGGCTAACAGGGCTTCGTAGGCCTGGACATCGGCCAGCTGATACCAGAGCAGCTCGGCGAATGGCATCTGCTCCTCCAGTACCGGAGTGAGGCCCAACACCATCACCGGCGCCAACTTGGCCGCCTGGCGCAGTAGTTGCTGCAGCCCGAACAGGAAGGCCTCCGACGCCAGCTGTTGCCGGCCACTGACGCGTCCGACGCGGGCGAGATCGTTGAGGCCCACGCCCAGCAGGATGCCTTGGGGTAGCTGGCGCCGCAGTTCGCCGCGACAGCCCACCTCCGCCGCCAGCCGAGCGGCCACCCGCTCCAGGCCATCACCCCGCACGCCGAGGTTGTAGAGCACCGGCCCCGCCGGCACCTCCATCCAGTGGCGCCGCAGCCGCTCACACCAGCCCCCCTGGTCGGGATCCCCCCAGCCGTAGACGCCGCTGTCCCCCAGCACCACCAGCTTTTTCGGGATTCGGATCAGCTCAGGCTGTCCGCACGGCATTGGAGAGCGCATCGGGAGTCGCCAGCCAATGGCGACGGGCACGGTCGCTGAGATCTTCCCCCACCAGGGTGAGGGCGGCATAGGCCAACACCAGGGCCGCCAGCTGGTCCCAGGCGAAGGAACTCAGCGCCTCCAGCAACTGGCTACCCAGGCCGGTGGCCCCCACCAGCCCCACCACCACCGACTCCCGCAGGATCACATCGGCCCGGTAGGCCCCGTAGGCCAGGTAACTGCGCGCCAAGCCGCTGAAGCGGCCATAGAGCAGGGCCAGCCGCTGGCCACTGCCGCTCACCGCCAGGGCCTGCTCGCAGCCGCCGCCGTTGGTTTCCACCGCCTCCAACAGCAGCCGGCCCAGGATGCCGAGGTTGTGCAGGCCCAGGGCCAGGGCACCGGTGAGCAGCCCGGGCTGCAGCAGGAACAGCAGCAACAGCGCCGTTAGCGGTGGCGGCCACAGCCTGCCCAGGGCCCAGAGAAGCCGCAATAGCAGCCGCCCCCAGGGCCAGGGCCACACGATCAATAGCAGCAGCGGAGCGGTGCCCACCGCCAGGCAGGCGGCGGTGACGGTGAGCAAGATCGTTTGGCCGATCAGCTGGCTCCAGGGCAGGGCCAGCAGCGCCGGCCAATCGGCGGGCGCCAGCGGTGGCAGGGGCTGCCAGCGCAGCAATGCCGACGCTTCGATCTGCAGCCCATGGGCGGTTATGGCCAGCAGCGGCAGCAGAGCCAGGCCCGCCAGCAGGATTTCGCGCCCGCCACGGCCCACCCCCCGAGAGCCAAGCCCGAAGCGCCCGGGCATGGCCCAGCGCCGCCGCAGAGCCGCGGTGAGCGTTTCCAGGCTCAGCATTGCCGCCAGCAGCACCCACAGGCCCGTCCAGAGCTCGTGGAAGGCGAGCGATTGCAGGCTGAGCCGCAATTCCGCCCCCAGCCCCCCCAGGCCAAACACCCCCAGCAGGGTGGCGCTGCGCAGGGCGCATTCCAGCCGGTAGCCCCCGTAGCTGATCACCTGGGGCAGCAGCGGTGGGCCCTGGGCCGTGAGCAGGGCCGCCAGCGGCCCGGCCCCAGCGCAGCGCAGGGCGGCGAGATTGGCGCAGGGCAGGGCGTCTAGCAGGTCGCTCACCATCCGGGCCACCAGGGCGCCGTAGGGGATGGCGATCGCCAATATGGCCACCGCAGGCTGCAAGCCCAGCAGCTGCAGCAGCAGCAGGCCCCAGAGCAGTTCGTGTATAGAGCGGGGCAGGGCCAGCAGGCGTCGAATTAGCTCCGCCGGCAGGGCCGTGCCGGCGATGGTGCGCCAGACGGTGCGGGAGCTGATCACCCCCAGCACCAGGCCCAGCAGCAGGCTGCTGGCCCAGCCCCACAGGGCGATCCCCAGGGTGATCGCCAGGCCGGCCGCCACCGACTCCAGCAGCGGTCGCTCCAGGCTGGGGCTAAAGGCAGCCGTGGCGAACTGGCAGATCAACTCCCAGCCGCCACCATGGGCCAGACCCGGCAGCAGCAGCAGCATCGGCAGCAGCACCAGGGCCGGCGCCAACAACCAGAGGGGCGCGGCCGGCCGCGGCAGCCACCGCCCACTCTTGTCTTGGCCAGTTATCTGGGCTTGGCCATTTGTTTTGGTTTGACCAGTTATCTGGGCTTGGCTCATGATCCGGGCCTGGCCGATGGCCGCTCGTCCCCAGTGCCGTCCGCCTTAGTGCCGTCCGCCCCAGTGCCGGCATAGCCGGTGCCGTTCGGGTCAGTGCCGGCATAGAGCGCATTGAGCTGGCTGGTGGTCAGCGCTGCCGGTGGGCCGTCGAAGGCGATCCGACCGCCGCGCAGGCCGATCACCCGATC
>CANHSW010000330.1 GCA_947463165.1 Cyanobacteriota bacterium | reverse complement strand
GTTCGATCGCGGCGGCCGCAAGGCCCAGCTCACCGAAGCCGGTCACCTGTTGCTCAGCTACTGCGATCGAATTCTTAGCCAGTGTCAAGAGGCTTGCCGCGCCCTGGAGGATCTTCAAAACCTCAAGGGCGGCTCCCTGGTGGTGGGAGCCAGCCAGACCACGGGCACTTACCTGATGCCCCGCATGATCGGCCTGTTCCGCCAGAAGTATCCCGATGTGGCGGTGCAGTTGCAGGTGCACAGCACCCGCCGCACCGGCTGGAGCGTCGCTAACGGCCAGATCGATCTGGCGATTATTGGCGGCGAATTACCCGCCGACCTCAACGAGCTGTTGCAGGTGGTGCCCTATGCCAGCGACGAGCTGGCCTTGGTTCTGCCGGTTAAACATCCGCTGGCGCGGCTGCCCGAGCTCACCAAGGACGATCTCTACCGCCTGGGGTTTGTTTGCCTCGATGCCCAGTCCACCACCCGCAAAATGGTGGATCAACTGCTGACCAGATCTGGCCTGGATCTGGGCCGGATCAAGATTGAAATGGAGCTCAACTCCTTTGAAGCGATTAAAAATGCCGTCCAATCAGGCCTGGGGGCAGCCTTCCTGCCGGTGGTCTCGATTGAGCGGGAGCTGTCCGCCGGCAGCCTGCATCGGCCCCAGGTGGCCGATTTGCTGGTGCGCCGCCAGCTGAAGCTGATCACCCACCCCGCCCGTTACTGCTCGCGGGCAGCCGATGCCTTTCGCAAGGAGGTGCTGCCCGTGTTCGCCAGCCCCGATAGCCCCCTGCGGCGGCCATTGATCCAGGCCCAAGCCCAGGTGGAAGCCAGCGGCGAATTGGCGGCCTCCGCCGCCTCCAGCTGAGCGGCACAGATCGAGGGGCCAGCTGGGCCAAGGGGCTCAGAACTGATCGGCTTCAGGGGTTATACCGGCCGCGTCATCGGCAATGCCCTTGGTAACGAATTTGTTTTCGCTGATGTCGGTCTGGTAGACGCAGCGCACGATCGGCTTGTCCTTCACAGAGCCGATATAGGCAAAGGTATTCATCCGCTGTTTGCACTGGCGCATCTGTTGCGGGGTGATCGCCCCTTCCTTTTCCAGCACGCTCCAGTTTTCTCGGCGGATCACACAGCCGGGCTTGAGCGTGGGCTGGGTCACGAAGCTGGAGCTGGGGTTCATCGTCGTGTAAACCTCCACGTCCATCACAAAGGCGCTGGCACCCCACTGGCGGCAGAACTCTGGATCGGGAACCGCCATGTCCAGTTGTTGGGAGCTGGCGATGTTGCCCTGGTTGCCCTGGGTGGTGCTGGACAGGCCGGTGCCGATGCCGATGCCCACCACCAACACGCCGGCCAACACGGCAATCGTGCCGATGTTGAAAGGAATTGGCGGATTGCCGCCAGGTCCCTTCTCTTTGGCCCCCTGGCCCCCCGGACCTGCCCCCCCGGGACCTCGCCCTCCAGTACCACTGCCACCACCACTGCCACTGCCACTGCCACCGCCACCGCTTCCCCTGCCCATCCAGGGGCGACTTTCGGGCTCTGCGTCGGGGCGCTCCCGGCGCCGTTGGTAGCCGGGCTCCTCGCCCCGCTCGTAGTCGGATTGGCGGCGAGCCTCGTAGCCGCCTTGATAGCGGCCCTCGGAGGGGCTTGCCGGGCGGCTTTCAGGGCGGCCCCCAGGCCGTGCTGCCGGCCGGCTTTCATAGCGGTCGTCGTCGCGGGGTTCGTAGCGACGGCGGCCGCTGCCGGCCCAGGGGCTGGATTGGTCGTCGTCGCCGCGGGAGCGGTTCACAGGCTTTCAGGAGTGCGCGGCAGGCCCATCGAGTAGTTGAGGACCCGGCAGTTGGGGTTGTAGCGGAGTTTGCCCGCCTGGAGCAGTTGGCGGATCGTGCCCTCCAGTTCAGAGCCGATGCGGCGCAGGTTGTAGTCGTTCAGGTCTGCCCCCGCTTGGCCATCCACCAACTGCTGGAACCTCTGGTGCAGGGTTGCCAGCTCCGCCGGCTCCCAGATGAACTCGTTGTCGGGATCCACATCCAGGGTTAGCTGGCTGGGGTCGGCCACCAGGTTGCCCTCCTCCACCCGGGCCGTGAACAGGCGGATGTGACGGGTGGTCGCTTTCAGCAGGGTGTCGGCCATGGGCTGCGGCAGGTCATGGGCTTGGGGATCGCACGCCCCCGTAACCAGACTCTAGGAAGCCCAATGCTGGTTTCCGCTGCCAGCCGGCCTGCGGCGGCCGATTTGGGTGGCCGCTGGCTTTCTTTTTGGGGCTCCCTTTAAGGTTGCGGCTAATTGTTGGGTCTGTCATGCGGGTCGCCATTGCCGGGGCCGGTCTTGCCGGTCTCTCCTGCGCCAAGTACCTGGTGGATGCCGGCCACACCCCGATCGTGGTGGAGGCCCGGGACGTGCTGGGCGGCAAGGTGGCGGCCTGGCAGGACGAAGATGGGGACTGGTACGAGACTGGTCTGCACATTTTCTTTGGCGCCTATCGCAACATGCGCCAACTAATCCAGGAGCTGGACATCGAAGATCGGCTGCAGTGGAAGTCGCATTCGATGATTTTTAATCAGCGGCAGAAGCCAGGTACCTATAGCCGGTTCGATTTTCCAGATATACCTGCACCATTCAATGGCCTTGCGGCCATCCTCGGTAATAATGATCTGCTCACCTGGCCGGAGAAGATTTCCTTTGGCTTGGGGCTGGTTCCGGCCATGTTGCGGGGTCAGGGCTATGTGGAGGATTGTGATAAATATTCCTGGACAGAATGGCTGAAACTTCACAACATCCCGGAACGGGTGAATGATGAAGTGTTTATCGCCATGGCTAAGGCGCTAAATTTTATTGATCCAGATGAGATATCCAGCACGGTTGTGCTAACAGCGCTCAACCGCTTTCTGCAGGAGCAAGATGGCTCGCAAATGGCTTTCCTTGATGGAAATCCGCCCCAGCGCCTCTGTCAGCCGATTGTCGATTACGTCGTCGCCCGCGGCGGCGAGGTGCATCTAGACTCGCCGATGCGTCAGATCGAATTGGCCC
>CANHSW010000329.1 GCA_947463165.1 Cyanobacteriota bacterium | reverse complement strand
CGGGTTTCTGCTGATTCTGCGTAGATTCTGGGGAACGGCGCTTGCTAGCCAGTTGGAATATCAGCTGAATATGCTGATCGAGCTGCTGGCCATGCTGGCCAATTTAGCAGGTAGTTTATTTCTGCTAAGTCTCTTCTACAGGCAGGGAATCGGCCTCGGGGGCTGGAGCTGGTCCGCGGCCCAGGTGGTGCTGGCGGCTTACACCTTGCTCAATGGCCTTACCGCCACATTGCTGCAACCAAATCTCAGCCGCATCGTGACCCATGTGCAGCAAGGGAGCTTGGATTTTATCTTGCTCAAGCCCATCGATAGCCAGTTCTGGTTGTCATTGCGCACGATTAGTCCGGCTGGTTTTCCTGAAATCGCCACTGGCTTGGTTTGGATGTTCTATGCCGCCCACCAGGCTGGGGCGCCCCTCAGTGCTGCCGCGATCGTAGTTACCTTGCTGTTGCTGGCCAGCGGCGCTTTGATTCTCTATTCGCTGTGGTTTGTGCTGGCAACCACCACAATCTGGTTTGTAAAAACCTGGAATGCCACCGAGGTGTTGCGGGCTGCCCTGGTGGCAGGCCGCTATCCGATTGGCGCCTATCCCCCAGCCCTGCGCACCCTGTTCACCCTGGTGCTACCTGTGGCCTTTTTAACCACCGTGCCCGCCGAGGCCCTGCTGGGCCGGCTGGCTTGGCCCTGGGCCCTGGCCAGCCTGGGGGTGGCTAGTGGCTGCCTGGCAATAAGCCGCTGTTTTTGGCTCTTTGCAATCCGCTTCTATACCTCCGCATCCAGCTGAACGCCCAGCTAAAATTAATTGCTTGTTATGATCACTTGTTAATTGTCACGGCGGGATTTACGGCTGCGCTGCCGCTGTTGCCACTACTAATACTACTGCTGTTGCCACTACTAATGCCACTACTACTGTTGCCACTAATGCTGTTGCCACTACTACTGATGCCACTACTGGGCGAGTCTGATTGGATGCCCGTTTCTAGTTCCAGGCCGGCACGGCTGAGGTTCCAGCGCTGGATTGCCGTGGCCTGGGCCGATCGGGCCAGCTGAAGGTTGCGCTGGGCGATCAACAGCTCTGTGATCGGTGCGATACCAGCTCGATAGCGCAGCAGAGCATCTCTTACTGACTCCTCCCCGGCCCGGGCCGCCGCCTCGGCCGCTCGCATCTGCTCCAGGGAGGCCCGGTGGGTGGCATACCAGGTCTGCACGTTTTGGGCGATTTGCTGCTGGGCGTTTTCGATCGCCAGGCTGCTCTGTTCGGCGCGGCTCTGGGCCAGGGCTGTGGATTCACTGCTCAAGCCGCCATCAAACAGCGGTTGGCGCAGGCTGACCAGGGCTCCCCAGTCGTAGAAACTGCCCGAGGAACTGGCGCTGCTGCTCTGGTTGGGTAGGGATAACGATTTGCCGTTGATATCCAGCTGCTGGCTGGCATTTAGTACCGGTAAGTTGAGCCAATTGCCGTTGATGCCGCCCCCAAGCAGCAAGCCCACCGTGGGCAATCGGCTGGCCCGAGCCAACTGCACCCGAGCCAACTGGGCCTGGCGTTGCTGCTGCAGGGCCTCCAGGGCTGGTCGCTGCTGCAGCGACTGGCGCAAGCTGGCCTGTAAATCCAGGGGCCAGGCCCCCCCTGGCACCAGGGGATCCCTCACTTCGATTCCCTGCTCCAGGGGCAAATTCAGGGCCCGGGCCAGGCCACTGAGGGCGATTTGCCTTTGCGCTTCGGCCTCCACCAGGCCCTGGCGATCGCTCTGCACCAGGGCGTCAGCCTGGAGGGTGTCAATGCGGGCGGCCAGCCCCTGTTTACGAATCGCCCAGGCATCCTGTCGCAGCTGGTTAGATACCTTCAACGAGCGCTGCCATACAGGAATCAAGGCCTCGGCCAGCTGGGCGTTGAGATAGGCGCTCACAATCTCGAAGCGACTGCGGCGCCGCTGTTCCAACTGCTCCGCCTCGGAGGCCTGCAGCCCCGCCTGGGCGCTCTGCCGCAGCGGCCCCCGGCTAAAATCCAAGAGTGAATAGTTGAGCGCCAGACCAACATTTACAAAGGTGTTTTGCACCACCGCATAGCCTTTATTGCCCAACTGCAGGTTGAGATCGCCAATGGTGGGCAGGTTGGAGATAAAACCCACACTGGAGCCCACCTGGGCATAGCTGCCAAGGCCCACCAGATCGAGGCTGGGCAGAAAGCGGCTGCCGGCTAAACCCAGCAATGCCTGGTTTTCCTGCACCACCAGGCGGCTGTTGCGCAGGTTGATCGATTGGCCCAGGCCGAGCTCAAGGGCCTGCTCCAGGCTGAGGTTGAGGGCTCGCGGCAAGCTTTGCTTAGGCCGCACCAGCTCCGCCCTGGCGCCAGGGGGAAGGGCCGCGAATTCGCCCTGTACCCCTGCCATCACAGCAACAAGGGGCAGCCAGCGGCACCTGCAACAAAGCAAACGTAATGCCATTGAAGTGGTAATAGGATATATGGGTATCTTCAAAAACCAGCAACCGGCGCGGCATGGCCCCAGAGGAATTGGCACCGCGCCACCAGCCAATCAAATTGGCGCTGCGTTTACTGCCGATGGGCTTGGTCACCTCCCTGGCGGTGCTCTGGGCCGTCTCCCCTTCCGTGGAAGTGGAAGTGGAGGGAAGCGGGGTGCTGCTCCAGCCCGATAGCCGGGTGGGTATTTATGCCCGCTCCGCCGGCCAGGTGCAGAAGCTTTTCCAGCTGGTGGGTGCCCCCATTGCCCAGGGCGATTTAGTGGCCAGCCTGGATCGAATCGACCAGGCCGCACCGGGCGGCGGCCTGGTGCCTAGCAATCCCGATGCCCTGCGGCGCCAGGGGGAGGCGATTGGCAAACAGAAGGCGGCCATTCGCGCCCAGATCGCCAATTACACCACCACCAACCAGCCGGTGGCCAAGCAACTGCAGGCCCTGGAGAGCCTGCGGCAGCAGGAGGTGATCCCCCGCTACAGCCCCCTGTGGGTGGGCGCCCAAGACCTCTATTTGCGCAACCAAAGTCAGATCAAGGCATTAGAGGG
>CANHSW010000328.1 GCA_947463165.1 Cyanobacteriota bacterium | reverse complement strand
TAATAAAACAAATTACTAGTTTGGCCGAATCAAAAAATACTGGTCTTGCGGTAGCAAGACAGTGCGGATGGCGAGACTTGAACTCGCAAGGCCGAAGCCACACGCCCCTCAAACGTGCGTGTCTACCAATTCCACCACATCCGCATGTGATGCGAAGGCGGATCGCCTTCATGGAGCACTGTAGCGAATCGCCTGGGGCGGGGTTGGCCGGATGAGCGCTGATAAAGTCAGGCGATGCCAATCCGTAAGCTCCTGATCGCCAACCGCGGCGAGATCGCGCTGAGGATCCTGCGCAGTTGCAGGGAGCTCGGCATCCCCACCGTGGCGGTGTACAGCACCGTGGACCGCAATGCCCTGCACGTGCAGCTGGCTGATGAGTCGGTGTGCGTGGGGGAGGCCCCCAGCAGCAAGAGTTACTTAAATATTCCCAACATTCTGGCGGCAGCCACCTCCCGTGGTGCCGACGCCATCCATCCGGGCTACGGCTTCCTGGCGGAGAACGACCGCTTCGCTGAGATGTGCGGCGATCACGGCATCACTTTCGTGGGGCCCTCCCCCGAGGCGATCCGCTCGATGGGGGACAAGTCCACCGCCAAGGCCACCATGCAGCGGGTGGGTGTGCCCACCATCCCGGGCAGCGAAGGCCTGCTGGCGCACGTGCGGCAGGCGGCCGAACTGGCGGAAGCGATGGGCTACCCGGTGATGATCAAGGCCACCGCCGGCGGGGGCGGCCGCGGCATGCGCTTGGTGCCTGGCCCAGACCAGCTGGAAAGCCTGTTCAAGGCCGCCCAGGGGGAAGCGGAGGCAGCCTTTGGCAATCCAGGGCTGTACATGGAGAAATTTATCGATCGGCCCCGGCACGTGGAGGTGCAGGTGCTGGCCGATCGCCACGGCAACGTGGTGCACCTGGGGGAGCGCGACTGCTCGATTCAGCGGCGCCACCAAAAGCTGCTGGAGGAGGCCCCCAGCGTGGCCATCAATGCCGAGCTACGCCGGCAGATGGGCGATGCGGCCGTGGCGGCGGCTCGCACGATCAACTACGAGGGCGCCGGCACGGTGGAGTTCCTGGTGGATCGATCCGGCAGGTTTTATTTCATGGAGATGAACACCCGCATTCAGGTGGAGCACCCGGTCACTGAGATGGTGACAGGCATCGACTTGATTGCCGAGCAACTGCGCATCGCTGGCGGTTTGCCGATCTCGGTTACTCAAGATCAAATTCGGCTCCAGGGCCATGCGATCGAGGTGCGCATCAACGCGGAAGACCCCCGTCAGAATTTCCGGCCAGCGCCGGGCCGCATCACCGGCTGGCTGCCGCCGGGCGGCCCTGGGGTGCGCATCGATAGCCACGTTTATACGGGCTATGAAATCCCCCCCTTCTATGACTCCTTGATTGGCAAGGTGATTGTTTGGGGCGTTGATCGAGACCACGCCCTCAGGCGTTTGCGGCGTGCCCTGTCGGAATGCGCCGTTACCGGTATTCCCACCACGATCGAGTTTCACCTGCAATTGCTCGATCGCCCTGAGTTCCTGGCGGGCGATGTGCACACTAAATTTGTTGAGCAAGATATGTTGCCACCCCCTGGCGGCAAGTGAGTTGTATTTTGATTGAGCTGTATTTTAATCAAGCCATATTTGAATTGAGCTGCGTTTATGGGCGCATTAATGATTTTACTTCTAAGGTTTTGATGATGGCCCCTTGGCCTATGGGAAGTTCTGGATAGCTGCCATGCGGCGAACTTGCCACTTAGAAACCTTTGAAGCGTCTGGGCTGGGTTGGCCCTGGTTCGGGTTCGCTATAGGGCTTGCTCGGGTTTTTGGCTGATAGTTAAGTGGCTTATGGGCACATCGAAAAAATGCCCACTTTGTTCATTCGAGCTTTGAACCAGGCTGTCTCCGCAAGGCTTTTCGGCTCAAGGGAGCGGTGAGATTGGGAATTTTCTAGAGGGTCCCTCGAAAAATTTCCTATTTATCTAAACAGAACGAGGGGCAGACCAGTTGCCAAAACGCTTCTCTAGGCACAGCATCAATGGACCTTATCAATGAACCTTGGTTTTCGAGGTGCCCTGGATGCCCTTGTATGTAAACCATAGCCGTAAGCCATAGCTCTTTTCTCTTATGATTGTCCCGGTGAGTTGTCTGCGCCGGAACGCTGCCTAGGCCAGTAGCGCCAAGTGGCTGCTTTGGGCCAGTTGGCTGTGTTGCAAGAACTGGCTGTGCTGCAACAGCTGGCTGAGCAGGCCCTGCTGGCCCACCAAGATTTCTCGCCCCAGGCTGATCAGGCCCACCCAAACCACCGGGGTGACGTCGACGCCGCCGATCGGCTGGATCAGTCGACGGGTGGGAGCCAGCAGGGGTTCGGTCGGCGCGCCGATCAAACGCATCGGGCCCTTGGTCAAGTCCACTTGGGGATACCAGGTGAGCACGATGCGAAACAGAAACAGCAGTGTCCACACCGACAGCAGCGCACTGAGGGCCAAATGGGCGATCCCCAGGGCGCCTCCGCTGAACAGGCCCGTCACAAAGCTCTAAGCAGGGGCGACTTGAGCCTAGGCAGCGACGGTGACTGCCTAGGATCAAACCACCGCCTCCAGTTCGAGACGCGAGCCCGATGACCCCTTCCCTCTCCAACTTCCTGAGCAGCCTCGCCTGGGGCGCCGCGATCGTGGTGGTACCGATCACCCTGGCCCTGATCCTGATCAGCCAGAACGACCGGGTGGATCGCCGCTCTTGAGTCGCCGGGGCCTGCCTCCACTGGCGCTGGCCCCCAGCCCCTAAGGCCCCACCATGCTCGCCTCGGCAGCACTGGTTTACGGCAGCACTGGTTTTCGCGGCACTGCCTACAGTGGTGATTACGCAGCCTGACGGGTGAGACGCCCGGGTGAGACGTCTATGGTCAATGCCAGCCTCAATTGGGCCAGCATCGTCGGCATTGTGCTGGCCGTCGGCGGTGCCCTGCTCTATTTCATGCGCAGCTTCAAGCCTGCGCTGGCCCGCGACTACGACGTTTTTTTTGCCGCCGTCGGCCTGCTCTGCGGCGGCATCC
>CANHSW010000327.1 GCA_947463165.1 Cyanobacteriota bacterium | reverse complement strand
TGCGGCCTGGATGCTTCCTGGCCCCTGGGGTCCCGGAGCTCCGTCCACTGGAGACCTGAATGACCAGCAGCGGCAAAGTCAGAATTTATGAGCTGTCCCGGGACCTGGGCCTGGACAACAAGGACGTGCTCGACGCCGCCGAGAAGCTTTCGATCGCCGCGAAGAGCCACAGCAGCTCGATCAGTGACGACGAAGCTGCCCGCATCCGCGGCTTGTTGCAGGTTGGCAATGGCTCCAGAGCTGTAGCCAGCGGCCCAGCTGGTGGCCCGGCCAATGCCAGTGGCCCGGCTAGTGCCCCGGCGAAGGCGATCTTGGCTGTCCAGAAAGCCGCCGCGCCCGCGCCAGAGCGTCCAGCCAGCCCAGCTGAGCCCATCGCTGCCAAACCCTCGGCGCCGGCCAAGCCCATGCCAGCCCGGCCAGTAGCCCCTGTGGTGACCAAGCCGACGGCCTCCAACAAACCAGTCCTTCCGAACAAGCCCTTGGCTCCTGCGAAGCCCGCTCCCGCCAAGCCCCCTGTCGTGGCCAACCAGCCCAGCGCGCCTGCGGTGATCAAGCCCAGTGCGCCTGTGGTGATCAAACCCAGTGCTGCGGAGGTGGCCAAGCCCAGTGCCCCTCTGGCCAAGACGAGCACCCCGCCTGCGGTCTCCAGCGAGGCTGGCGATCAGCCCCGTCCCGCCGGCGGCCTTGCCGCTGCTGCGGCCAAACCCGGTGCCACCCCCTTGCGGCCCGCTTCCGCCGCTCCTGCCGCGCCTCGGCCCAGTGGCCCGCCCAGTCGGCCTGCCGCTCCCGTGGTGATCAAGCCTGCGGTGATCAAGCCCGCAGCGACCAAGCCGGAGGTGGTCAAGCCGGTGGTGATCAAGCCGGCAGCCCCCACCTCTGCGGCGCCTCGCCCAGCCGCCGGCCGGCCGGCGGCCCCCACCAAGGCCAGCCAGCCACCGGCGCGGCCCAGCTCGCCGCGGCCCGCTCCGGCCACCTCCGCCCGACCCGCGGCGCCAACTCCCACCCGACCTGCGGTGGCCAGCCCGCGAGCCAGTGATGCTCCGGCAAGACCGGCGGTGCCGGCCAAGCCACCCGTGGTGATCGCCTCCAAGCCAGCGCGGCCGGCACCGCCGGCCCCGGCCCGCAAGCCGGAGACCCCTGGCCGTCCCGGAGGCAGTCCGGCTGGCAGGCCTCAACTGGTGGGCCGTCCCATCAGTGGTGCTGGCCAAGCAGGTGGCGCTGGCCCAGCCGGTGGCGCTGGCCCAGCCGGTGGTCAAGCCGGTACCCCCGGCACGGCAGGCAGTCGTCCCGCCTCACCATCCGGTCGTCCGCCCCTGAGTCAGCGACCCGGGGCCCCCGCCCCGATCGTCCGGGGGGGGCAACAGACGGGCCGTCCCGGACCGACGCCCCTGGAGCTGGTCGGCAAGCCAATTCGTCGCGACAGCAGTACTGGTACCGGCCGCGCCGCGCCCCCGATCCGCCCTGGCATGCCGACTGGCATGCGCAAGCCGGTGGCCCCCGGCGAGTTGATGCAGCTGCAGAAGCCCACGGGCCGTCCCGCGGCGCCACCACCGCGCCGCCCGGGCGAACGACCCGCCGCCGAAGCAGGTGCCACCACCAGCCCCACGCCGGAACTGGTGCGCCCCACCGCTACGCCGCCCGCCGTACCGCGGCGTCCTGGCTTCCGGCCCCCCGTCGCCTCCGCTGGTGCCCCGGGGCGTCCCCGCCGGCCCGATTGGGACGACAGCGCCAAGCTGGAAGCTCTGCGCAGCCGCACGCCGCAGAAACAGCGCACCAAGGTGCACATCATTGGCGAAAACGATGATGCTCTGACGGCTGAAACCGGTGGCTACGCCGGTGAACAGGAAGCCGTGGTGCTGACGGCCAGTTTGGCCCGGCCCAGCAAGCCCAGGGGCTTGGCCGCCGCTGCCGCCAAGCCCACCGTGGCGGTGCGCAAGCGCAAGAAGGAAACCACCCGTCAGCGGCAGCGTCGCCGTGCCATGGAGCTGCGGGCTTCCCGCGAAGCCAAGGCCCAGAGGCCGGAGATGTTGATCGTGCCGGAGGGCAACCTCACGGTGCAGGAGCTGGCCGACAAGCTTGGCGTGGAGAGCTCCGAAATCATCAAGAGCCTCTTCTTCAAGGGGATCATCGCCACGGTCACCCAGACCTTGGACATGTCCACGATCGAGACGGTGTCCGATGAATTCGGCGTGCCGGTGCTGGAGGACGACGTTCAGGCCGCCGCCCGCAAGACCGTCGAGATGATCGAGGAGAGCGATCTCCAGCACCTGATTCGCCGCCCACCGGTGGTGACGGTGATGGGTCACGTGGACCACGGCAAGACGAGCCTGCTCGATGCCATCCGCAAGACCAGGGTGGCCGCTGGCGAAGCCGGGGGCATCACCCAGCACATCGGTGCCTATCAAGTGGAGATTGAGGTGGGTGGTGAGCTGCGCAAGATCACCTTCCTAGACACCCCGGGTCACGAGGCCTTCACGGCGATGCGTGCCCGCGGCACCAAGGTGACCGACGTGGCCGTGCTGGTGGTGGCCGCCGACGACGGCGTCCGGCCCCAGACCCTGGAAGCTATCAGCCACGCCCGGGCCGCCGAGGTGCCGATCGTGGTGGCGATCAACAAGATCGACAAGGTGGGAGCTTCCCCCGAGCGGGTGAAGCAGGAACTATCGGGTCAACAGCTGGTGGCCGAAGACTGGGGCGGCAATACCGTGATGGTGCCGGTGAGTGCCATCAAGGGCGAAAACATCGACACCCTGCTGGAGATGATTCTGTTGGTGTCGGAGGTGGAAGACCTCCAGGCCAACCCGGATCGACTGGCCAAGGGCACGGTGATTGAGGCCCACCTGGACAAGGCCAAGGGACCGGTGGCCACGCTGCTGATCCAGAACGGCACCCTGCGCACCGGTGATGTGGTGGCTGCGGGCCCAGTGCTGGGCAAGGTGCGCGCCATGGTGGATGACACCGGTGGCCGGGTCAAGGCCGCCGGTCCCTCCTACGCCGTGGAGGCCCTCGGCTTCAGCGAGGTGCCCACCGCCGGCGACGAATTCGAGGT
>CANHSW010000326.1 GCA_947463165.1 Cyanobacteriota bacterium | reverse complement strand
GAGACCCTCCACTGCGGGTAGGCGGCGAATCAGGGCCGCCCGTTTCACCATCCGTTGGGTACCAATGGCCAGGGTCACCGTGATCACGGCGGGCAGGCCCTCGGGCACGATCGCCACGGCCATGGACAGGCCCACCTCCAACAGGTCGAGGGCGTTCTGACCGAGCAGGATGCCCAGGGCCACCACGGCAGCCACCAGGGCCAAGGCGCTGCCCACCAGCACGTTGGCCAGGCCATCGAGCCGCTGCTGCAGCGGTGTCGTCTCGCCGCCGGCGGTATTGATCAGCTCGGCAATCTGGCCCAGTTCGGTGGCCATCCCGGTGGCGGTAACCAGGGCCAAGCCCCGACCCCGCACCACCTCGGTGCCTTGAAACAGGCAGTTCTTTCGCTCCAGCACCGGTGTTGACGCCTCCAGCACCAGCTGCGCCTGTTTGAACACCGCCTCGGCTTCGCCGGTGAGGGCGGCCTCGCGCAAGCCCAGATCGGCCACCTCCAGCAAGCGGCAGTCGGCCGATACCCGATCGCCGGCCTCCAATCTGATCAGATCCCCCGGTACCAGCTGCTCGCAGGGCTGCATTTGCCATTCGCCATCGCGGCGCACCTGCACCGCCGGCTGTGCCAGTTCCCGCAAGGCCAGCAGTGCCTTCTGGGCGCGACTCTCCTGCAGGTAGCCCAGCAGACCATTGAGGCCCACGATCAGCAGGATGGCGATCGCGTCCTTGGGGAAGGACTGCTTCTGCCAGGCCACCGCCGCACTCACCGCCGCCACTCCCAGCAGCAGCAGCAGCATCACGTTGCTGAATTGATCCCAGAGGATCTGCCAATTGCTGCGGCCCGCCGCCAGCTCGAGCCGGTTTGGACCGATGCGGGCCAGGCGCTCAGCCACCTGGGCGGTGCTGAGCCCCTCGCTGGAGGCATCGAGTTGTTGCAGGCAATCTGCCGGTGCCAGGGCGTGCCAGGCGGCCTGCTTGCTGGGGGGCATCAAAAGGGGGAGGGGAGACTGAGCGGGCAACCTAGGCAGCCTGAGCCCATCCTTTGTAGGTTTTCGCCTAACGATTTTTTTCAAAGGTCCTCTTTGTCGTCCCCCTGGATCCAGCTCCAGCGCTGGCGTGCCGCTCTCACGGTGCCGCAATTCACAGTGGTGAGCGGTGGCCTGGTGATCGCCGCCGGCACGCTGGTACTAGCCAGTCCGCTCTGCTCCAGCGATAGCGTTGGCCTCTGGGAAGCCCTGTTCACCGTGATCTCGGCGATCACGGTGACGGGTCTGTCGATCATCGATATCGGCCAGGAACTCACCCTGGTGGGCCAAATGGTGCTGGCGGCCTTGATCGTCACTGGCGGCTTGGGCCTGATGGCGATCACCACCTTTTTGCAGGGTTTTGTGCAGGGTCACTCCGGCCTGCGCCACCGCCTCGATCGCGGTCGCTCGCTGGATGAATTTGGTGTGGGCGGCATCGGACCCACATTCCACGCAATTTTGATAACCGGTTTTTGCGTAATCGGCTTGGGCACTGTAGTGCTCTACTGCTTCGGGTTCACCGACATCGCCAATCCGTTCCAACGCCTGTGGTCGAGCCTATTTCATTGCATTAGCGCCTATAATAACGCTGGTTTCGGTTTGCGTAGCGACAGCCTGGTGAGCTACCAGGGCCATCCGGTGGTTAACGCCGTTATCGGTAGCTTGATCGTGATCGGCGGCATTGGCTGGCGGGTGATCCAGGATCTCTGGAGTCAGCGCCGCAACTGGAGGCGACTGACGCGGCCTAGCTTGCACACCCGCCTGGTGTTACGCAGCACCCTGATGTTGATTGGTCTGGGAGCGATCGGCTTGTTGTTTACCGAACAATTTGCACCCGATGGCGTGATCACCACCCTTACTCTCTGGGACAAGCTGCAGGTAACCATCTTTCAATCAATTACCACCCGCACCGCCGGTTTCAACACCGTGCCCCTCTCGATTGAGAGCCTCTCGGAGGCGGGATTGCTGTTGATGATCCTGCTGATGTTCATTGGTGCCAGCCCCGGTGGCACCGGCGGAGGGATCAAGACAACCAGCTTTGCGCTGTTGCTGGGGGCCACCCAATCAACTCTGTTGGGCCGCAAGCAGGTGGTGATCCGCAACCGGCAGATTTCCAGTGAGCTGTTGCTCAAGGCGGTGGCCGTTACCTTCGCCTCGGCCATTTGCGTGCTGTTGATGACCCTGTTGCTGGGCATCGGTCCCACCGCTGGAGGCGAGCCGATGGGGCAATCGTTCAGTTTTCTGGAGAAGTTGTTCACCTGCATGTCGGCCTTCTGCACCGTGGGCCTGGATGTGGGCGTAACCGCCCAGCTCAACCGCTGGGGCCAGCTGGTGTTGATGGTGGGAATGTTCGTGGGGCGGATTGGCATCCTGCTGCTGCTCGCCGCTGTTTATGGCAATCGCCCCCCCTCCCGAGTCGGTTATCCCCGCGAGGAGGTTTTTCTATGAAATTTGAGCGGTTTCCCTGGGCTCTGGTTTGGTCGGTTACATTTTTTGATTCGCCCCTAGCCCGTAGCTAGTTGTTAATACCTCACTTTTCCCATCTCCGCCGCCTGTCCCCCTCTTCCTTGCTTGCCTACATCCGGCACCGGCATCCGACATCCCTTCAACCCTCGCGGTCTTCTGCCTCCTCCTGTCTCGTGACTCCTGCCTCGCCTCCTCCCTGACTCTCCGCAGCCGGCCACTATCCCTCCATAGCGCCAACCCTCCAACTCTCCAATCCTCCAACTCTCCATCCCGCCATCCCTAGCAATGACATCCAATCCATTTTTGTGGCAGAGACACCGTGAGATCGGGCCCGATCCCGCCGGCTTTGCCGTGATCGGCGTGGGCCGCTTTGGCAGGGCTGTGATCGAGGAGCTGGTGGCAGCCTCGGCCGATGTGCTGGCGATTGACTTGGACCAGCGGGCCATCGATGATCTGCGCCTGATTGCGCCGGCGATCGAGGCCCGAGTGGTTGACTGCACCGACGAGGAGGCCCTCAGAGCTGCGGGGGTCTTCGATATGGGCACTGTGGTGGTGGCGATGCGGGAGCCGAT
>CANHSW010000325.1 GCA_947463165.1 Cyanobacteriota bacterium | reverse complement strand
TGCCTGATTGCGGCCAGCGGTGCCTGATTGCGGCCAGCGGTGAACGATCTGAACGGCCGGGCTCTTGTCTGGGGCCGCTGAACCGGGGCGGTGGGCCAGCACTCACTGTCTGCGCTTACCGCCAGCACTAACTGCCCGCCCCCAGAGCCGTTGGCATGACTTTCGAACAATGGCCGTTCACGCCCCCCAGCTCGGCCGTGATCGGCGACCACGAGGTGCCGCAGCTCTCCCACCACCTGGCGGGTAAACGCATCGCCCTCCTGGTCTGCGGTGGCATTGCGGCCATGAAAACCCCGGAGCTGGCCAGGGCCCTGCGACGCCGCGGCGCTGAGGTGACGGCCTTCTGCACGGAGGCGGCGCTCAACTTCGTGGGCCGCCAGGCGCTGGAGTGGGCCAGCTTGAATCCGCTGATCACCTCCCTCACCTGGCGGGCCGAACACCTCTCGGATGGGCGGCCTTTCGATGCCTGGCTGGTGGCTCCGGCCACCGCCAACACCATCGCCAAGCTGGCCGCTGGCATCGCCGACACGGTGGTGAGCGCGGCGCTGGCCTCCGCCCTGGGTCGCCTGGGCCAGGGCCTCACCCAGGTGCTGGTGGCTCCCACCATGCACGGCACGCTGCACACGCCGATCCTGGAGCGCAATTGCCGGGCCCTGGCCGAGCTGGGGGTGACCTTCATCCCGCCGCGGGATGCCTATGGCAAGCACAACCTGCCCGATATCGAATTGTTGGTGGCGGCAGTTTGCCGCTCCCTCTCCACCAGTGCCCTGCGGGGCCGCCGGCTGCTGGTGACCGGTGGCCCCACCCCCGTGGCGATCGATGCGGTGCGGCGCCTGGTGAATCGCTTCAGCGGCCGCCTGGGGGCGGCGATTACGGCCGAGCTGGTGCTGCGCGGTGCCCAGGTGCGCTTCGTGCTCGGCGATGGTGGCTGGCGGCCGCCCACCTGGCTGCCCTGCACGATTGCCGCCAACTACGACGAATACAAGCGCTTCACCCTGGCGGCGGTGGCCGAGGGCTGCCAGGCGGGGGTGTTTTCCGCCGCGGTGGCCGACTACCGGCCCAGCCAGGTGGTGGCTGGAAAAATCGGCAGCGGCAGCCAGCTGCTGCAGCTCAACCTCGAGCCCACCGAGAAGGTGATCGATCTGGTGCGCCTGGCCGACCCGGGCTTGCACATGGTCACTTTCAAGTATTTGGAGGGGGTATCGGAGGCGGAGCTGCTGGCGGTGGCGCGCCAAAGGCTGCAGCGCTTTGAGGTGGTGGTGGCCAACCGGGGCGACGAGGTTCAGGGCCTGGAGCAGAGCGCTTGGATCGTCAGCCGCGGCGGCGAAACCAAACTGCAGGGCAAGGAGGCGATCGCGACGGCCCTGGCCAACCACCTGGAGCAGGCACTGGCCGTTTCCCCCTAAAGGCTTTTCCCCCTGGCCGCCAGCATGGGGAGGCCCTGGTCGGCTGGCTGTGCCCTGGTTTGTGAAACTTGAGCAGGGGATTGTGGAAAAGCCCCGCTTCGATGCGGTGGTGCCGGCCCATCTCGCCTGGCTGGAGACGCTGTCCCAGGCGGGCCATCAGCCCAGCAGTGGCTACTGGGCCGATCGCCGCGGGCTGAACGGCCAGGGCGCCGGCGGCATGCTGCTTTTTCAAGCCCGGGACATGGCCGAGGCCGAGGCGCTGGTAAGCGGCGATCCGCTGATCCGCGAGGGCTGCGTGAGCTGGACGCTGCACGAATGGCGCCTGGTGTACGGAGCCCCCTGGAGCTCAGGAATGGAACAGCAGCACCAGGCCTGAATTGAGCTGGTGGAACTCCCGTTCCTCCCGGCTCAGATCCAGACCCACCTCCAGCCCCTCCCGCAGCGCCTCGGCGTAGGGGGGGGCGGATGGGGGGGTGCCGGCGCACCAAAGGGCAGCGATGCCAACCGGAGTGGCATGCCAGCGGAAGCACGGGGTGCTGCCAATTTCAGGCTCTAGAAGGGCCTCTTCCAGCAGTTTGCGGATCGCCATGGCTCCCGACTCGTGCTGGCAGCTTCGTTACAGATCGCCGCCTAGGCAATGAGCTGAGAGTTTTCGTGATGAACGCTTACGGTTCTAGACATGGCAAGCCTCCCCGAGCGCCTGGCCCTGGTGCACGAGTGGTTCACCCCGCGCTCCACCGGCGGGTCAGAGCTGGTGGTGCGGCAGATGGATCGCCTCGCCGCCGAGCGGGGCGCTCAGGTGCAGCTGTTTGCCCTGGTGGATGGCGAGAGCGGCCGGGCCGGCAGCTGGCTGGAGGGGCGCTCGATCCACACCTCCTTCATCCAGCGTTTGCCCTGGGGCGTCAGCCATGTGCAGCAGTACCTGCCGCTGTTGCCGCTGGCGATCGAGCAGCTCGATCTGGCCGACTACCCGCTGGTGCTCAGCAGCAACCACCTGGTGGCCAAGGGGGTGCTCACCTCCCCTGAGCAGCTGCATCTCAGCTACGTGCACACCCCCGTGCGCTACGCCTGGGACCAGATGCATGCCTATCTTTCGCGCTCCAGCCTGGCCCGCTCCCCCCTGGGGCCGCTGCTGCGCTGGCAGCTGCATCAACTGCGGCTCTGGGACCAGCTCAGCAGTGCCCGGGTGGATCAGCTGGTGGCCAATTCCCGCTTCACCGCCCAGCGGATCCGCCGCTGTTGGCGGCGCAGCTCGGTGGTGATTCACCCGCCGGTGGCGGTGGAGCGGTTTCGCTGCCACCAGGATCGCAGCGATGTCTACGTGAGTCTCTGCCGCCTGGTGCCCTACAAGCGGGTGGACCTGGTGGTGGAGGCGTTCAACCGCACCGGCCTGCCGCTGGTGGTGATTGGCGATGGACCAGAACGGGCCAGGTTGGAGGCCATGGCCAGGCCAAATGTGCGCTTCCTCGGCCGCTGCGGCTCCCAAGAGAGCGCCGAGTGGCTAGAGCGCTGCCGTGCCTACGTTTATGCCGGCCTGGAGGATTTCGGCATCGCCCCGGTGGAGGCGATGGCGGCCGGGGCGCCGGTGATCGCCTACGGCGCCGGCGGCCTGCTGGACAGCGTGCGCTGCCTGCAGGCCGATCCGTGCCTGCCC
>CANHSW010000324.1 GCA_947463165.1 Cyanobacteriota bacterium | reverse complement strand
GCCGATGTAGGGGTGGCTGGCATAGCCCCGTTGCACGATCTGGGCGGCAATTTCGCGCGCCGTGTTGATCGGGATCGCAAAACTCAACCCAGCTCCCGGAGCCTGGCGAATTGCTGTGTTTACACCGATTACCTCGCCGCGGTCGTTGATCAGCGGACCACCACTATTGCCAGGATTCACGGCGGCATCGGTTTGGATGTAGGGCACCCGCTGCCCTTCTCCCACCGCATTTGTGCGTTGAATCGCACTGATGATACCGGCGGTGACGGTGTTATCCAGACCCAGGGGGTTGCCGATGGCGATTGCCCATTCGCCGGGTCGCACTTTGGCCGAATCCCCCAGGGGCGCCACCGGCAATTTGGAGGCCACCACCTTCACCACCGCCACATCGGTGAGCGGATCACCGCCGAGCACTTTGCCTTTGAAAGTGCGGCCATCGGGCAGGGTGACCGTCACTGCACTGGCCCCCTCAACCACGTGGGCATTGGTGAGGATCACCCCATCGGAGCGGGTGATGAAGCCCGACCCCAGGCCTTGCTGTTGCTGGATTGAGGGACCCTGGCCAAACAGGCCGCCGATTGGATTGATCACCCGGGTAGTGGTGTCGATGCGCACCACCGCGGGGCCCACCTTGCCAACTGCATCGACGATCACGTTGCCGCCCGGCCGCAGGGAGGGGCTTGGCGGCGCATCGGAAATTCTGGTTTCAGGGGCTTCCTGCCGGCCTGGCAAGCCGGGCAAGCGCCCATCGCAGCCGGCCAGCAGCATGGCCAGCACAGCGACTGTGCCGGCAGAGCAACTCAGGGAACGGAAGGGCATCGACACTGCATCGCCTGGGGCTCAGTGCATCTTCTATGACAGCCCGCGCCCCTGGCACTGCGTATATTCGAGACTGTTAGGTAAGTCCCCTCGGTGCAGCAGGCAGATCAGCTGTGGCACCAGGTGCAGGAGGCCTTGCAGGCCAGCCTGAGCAAGCCCACCTTCGAAACCTGGATCCGTCCAGCCCGCTGCCGCAGCTACGAGCAGGGCCAGTTGGAGCTGGAGGCCCCCAGCAGCTTCGCCTGCAGTTGGCTGCGCAAGAACTACCTGGGCACCATTGAGGCGGTCGCCAGCGAGATGGCTGGCCAGCCCGTGCAGGTGCTGGTGGTGGCGGCCAGCAGCGAGGAGGCCAGCGCTGGGGCGGCAGGGCCCCCGGAGGCCCAGGCCTTGGCCACTGCGCAGCAGCCAGCCCAGGCAGCCAGCGGCGGTGGTGAACGCCCCCGCAAACTGGCCCCCGGATTGAACCCCCGCTACGTGTTCAATCGTTTCGTTGTCGGTCAAAACAGCCGCTTGGCCCACGCGGCGGCCCTGGCCGTGGCCGAGGCGCCGGGAAGAGAGTTCAATCCGCTGTTCATTTGCGGCGGTGTCGGCCTGGGGAAGACCCACCTGATGCAGGCGATTGGCCACTACCGACTCGAGATAAATCAAGATTCGAAGGTGTTTTATGTTTCTACGGAAACTTTTACCAATGACTTGATTCAGGCTATCCGCAAGGATAGCATGCAGGCTTTCCGTGACAAGTATCGCGCTGCAGACGTAATCTTAGTGGATGATATCCAGTTTATTGAGGGGAAGGAGTATACCCAGGAAGAGTTTTTCCACACCTTTAATGCTCTCCATGAGGCGGGCCGACAGTTGGTGATTGCTTCCGATAGGCCACCAAGTCAAATCCCCCGCCTGCAGGAGAGGCTTATTTCACGCTTTTCGATGGGATTGATTGCCGATATCCAGCCTCCAGACATGGAAACCCGTATGGCGATCCTGCATAAGAAAGCTGAGCAGGAGCAGATGTCCCTGCCCAGGGATTTGATTCAATTCATCGCCGGACGCTTCACCTCCAATATTCGTGAACTTGAAGGAGCCCTTACCAGGGCAGTGGCCTTTGTTTCGATTACTGGTCTGCCCATGACCGTCGACTCGGTGGCACCGATGCTCGACCCAAATGGGGGCGATGTTGATGTTAAACCAGAGCAGGTGATCGAAAAGGTGGCTGAAGTTTTTGGCGTAACCGTAGAGGAGATGCGCAGTGCTAGCCGCAAGCGAGCGGTAAGCCAGGCCCGCCAGGTGGGCATGTTTTTGATGCGGCACAGCACCGATCTTTCCCTGCCACGCATTGGCGAAGCCTTCGGAGGCAAAGACCATTCCACCGTCATGTATGCGGTAGAACAGATAGAAAAAAAGCTCAATACAGAACCAAACTTGGCGAGACAAGTGCAGCAGGTCCGCGACCTATTGCAAATTGATTCCCGCCGCCGCAAATAGATTTTTCACGTTTAGCAGGCGACTGCTTATTCACTTGGCCCTAGGGAAGTTTTGGAAAACCCAAGCCAGTGCCAATTGAGAGCTTTGATGCCGCCAAGGTCCACAACTGACGGGATCGCCGACATGACAGTTTGCATAGGCACCGCCTAGCTACCTTGGGCCCAGCACCACACCATTGGCCTCCTGCAGGTCTGATCTCAGAACATTGCCGACTGCTTGGGGCTGCTGAGCGCCTCTGCTTGGGGCGACTGAGCGCCGCTGTAGGTTTTTGCCGCCAGCAGCGGTACTCCCCTGGGGCGAAGAGAGATCCAGAGCGACCGAGACAAGCGTTTTGCCACTGATAGAGCCTCGGGCTTGGGCCGCAGATAGATCATCGGGCTTGGGCAGGAGATAGAGCTTTAGGCCTGTGCCGCTGATAGAGCCTAGGACTTGGGCCGCGATAACTTACATGGTATAAATCTTTAAATTATTAATTTAGATCGAGTAATTGCACGCCCATGGATAAATGACTGTAGGCAATAAATGGTAGCTCTGGAGACATGCGGCCAAAGAGCCAAGCTTCATGTCTCCAGCATCGGCCGGATATTAAATAATCATGCCGTCGGGAATGGTACCATTCTTAACTACTACTACGATGCCATTGCGGATGTAGAAGTTGTGCTCAGGACGATCGGCCTCTTCGATGTTGTCCTTGTTGATAATGTTGACATTGTTGCCGATGCGCACATTTTTGTCAATAATTGCCTTCTTTATGGTGCT
>CANHSW010000323.1 GCA_947463165.1 Cyanobacteriota bacterium | reverse complement strand
GATGTAATCCAGATCGCCGTCGTTGTCTATGTCGGCAAAGCTGGGGGTAACATAATTGCCGCCATTAGTGATGCCAAAGGGATTGGTGGAGGGTGCCGCATAGGCGGGGGCCGTGGCCCTGATCAGGGCACCGGTGGGTCGGGTTTTATCCACCGCCAGGGTTGATTCCCAGCGCTGCAGGCTGTCATCAGCCAGGATGGATGAAGCGTGAAGGCCTGTGCCAGAGCTGCTGCTGAGCCACCAGTGGCCATGGCCCAGCAGATCGGGGCTGCTGAACACCTCGGCGCCGGTACTGGCGGCGAGCAGCTGGGGCAGCTGGCCATGGCGGCCCAGCCCGCAGGACCAGAGCGCTAGCCGCTGCAGCTGCCATTGGGCGAGTTCATCCAGTCGAGCCAGTAGGTCGGCCTGGCCAATCCACAACCCACCCAGCCCAATCCTGCCGCCCTCCCCGTGGGCGATCAGATGCAGTTCCCGCACCGGCTCACCCCGCTGGCGCCGCCGTTGCAACAGGGCTGTGATCGCACCGATCGGATCGGCGCTGCAGGCCAGCTGGCTGCAGCGCACCCGAGCGCCTCGCACCAAGGCATTGATGTCGCCGGCCAGACCATCGGCCAGCAGCAGAACATCAGAGCCGAGGCTTTGGGCATGGCCCCTGGTGAGGCCAGTGCTTGCGGTGGTGGAAGGGCTGGTCATGGCGGGGGCGCGGTTGGTTTGGGGTGGGGCGGGAAAGGCTGGAGATCGGGCGGGAGGCAAGGGCTACGGGCTAGGGATGCTCACCCCGTTGGAACGGTGCTCAGGAGCGGTGGCTGGGATACCTTCATGCAGGGAGATCCGGGGAGGGGGCTGCGCTGCAGCTGCCCATGGCGACGCCATCCATGGAGCAATGCGCGATTGCTGGGGACCACTACGGTGTTGGGCCTTACCTGGCCAGCCAGCCCCTGGGCGGCGGCGATGACCGACTTGGCATCGTGTAGAAACATAAAATTACCAATACTTTGCTCAATCCTACAAAACTAAATCAAGCCGATACCTACCAGCATCAAGGCCAAACGATTATCCCGCAAAAAGATACAATCTTAAGTTTTGCGAAGAATCACTAGCCTTAATTCGAGCCAGTGCGATAAAGGCGCTTTTGCACTGCGTTATCTGCTCTGGCCTGGCTATCCCATCTGACCACCCTGGCTGCCATGCGAACTGACTGCCTTGCGGATCCATGGAAAGATTTTGTTAAGACTGGTCCAGTGCCTTAGGGGCACCTTGTAGCGCCGATGAGCATGATGCTGAACAGGGGCAGGGTCCAGAGGCCAAGGGTCAATCCTCCTGAGCTGCTGGCATGAGCGCCGCAGCGACACCGGCCTGGGTAGCCATGCCGCAGCGATGCAAGCAATATGGTGATTCGTGCTAGGCAACTTGCAGCAGCTTCTGCGGCGGTGGCGCCGGCAGCAACAAGTACTGGGAGCATGACAGTTTTTACTGCAGCGAAACCCAGGCCTGCCGTTAGCGCATCAAACTCACCGCTGATGTTGTGCTCTGCGGCCTGCAGGCCCTGCTGAACTTGACAGCCTCCTGAGCTCAAGCCACCGCCAGGTTGGCGATCAGCCCCGTATACCCTGTGATCTCCAGGATCGCATTCTTGTTGGCGTCGTAGCCGGCATTGCCATTGTGTTCCCGAAAAAGGTTATTCGGCTTCACCGACAGCCTTGACATGTGATTATTCTCTTTCCACTGATTAGCATCAGCAACTCAAGCATTGCCTGGATGGAGGTAATCCATTACCTCCTTTGTTGAGCGAGTCGCCACCTCAGTGACGGCAAAATGCGCAAGGCCTTGAAGATTCCACGCCACCCCTAGAGTGAACCGGCAAAGCCGAATAAGGGGTGATCTTCCAAAGAAGGCGAGAAAAAATTCGGCTAGCGGAATTAGTGTCATTGCGCGAGTGGTTCTCAATTTTTATACTTAATTCGAGCTCAAGCGAAGCTGCAATTACGGCGACATTCCGCGTCGGATACTCAATCAAACTGCCAGGTCAAAAAGCTGCGATCAAATAGGATTATCCATTATCAGCCTTAAAAGAACTGCATATTCGCTCATGCTTGCGACAGCTTGAGGATCAAAAGATGGTGGACTAGACAGTATATTCGTTATACCAGCGAAGGTCACTGTTCACCATAGCTTCATGTCCGACGGCACTCAGAGCACCACCTGCAAATACCCCGGCAGCAACGCCCCAAGCACCACCTGAGATACCGAATTGAGAGCTCCAGCCAGGGCAAGCTAATCCTCCAGAAGGATGGGAGTGCCCCACTTAGACTCTCTTTCTATCCCGTTGAATCGGTTCTGGTTTACTCCGAGGTCCCTGCGTGGGCGGTTTTTTAGTCGGCCTGGGGATATTTTATGTTGTAGTTTGGAAAAACAGTTTGTGTTGTAGCTCCACCAGCGGCTCTCCTTTCGAGTTCGCGAATGGCAATTTCTATATTATAATCTTTCCTCCATTGTTTGTAATCAAGTCGAGCTTGATCTCCCAGGCCAGCCCCCCTGATATTGCCGTAGGGGTGTAAATTTGGATTTAGATCTTGAACATGATATTTTTGCGGAATCATAACAACTACCTCTGGCCTTTGACCAAGATGATGATATATTAGTCTTTCTCCTTCTTTATTGTAAGGATTTACCCCTTCCTTTGCCATTTTGTTTAGGTGAACATCTGAAACATGAGAAAGATCTCTAATAGCCCTGACTTCTGTGCCATTAAATACCACACGCTTTGTTAAATTTACACCTTCCACGACATTGCTGGTGGCCTTCGAGCCTCTCGCAGCCATTTTGGCAACAGCCGCGGCACCGTCGCCGGCAACAGGAGTCACTGTCCCCAGAATGCCTGCTGTCGCTAGCGCCAGATCCGTCCATGTAGATTTCCCAAACGGCAACTCTGCCGCCGTATAGAGCCAATCGATTGCATCGGGCACGACACCGAAGGCCGGAACAACGCCAGCGACGCTCAGCGTTCCGTGAATCCACATGCTGACGCGATCGTAAGTGGAGCCAGTACCAGACGACGCAGAAACGCCT
>CANHSW010000322.1 GCA_947463165.1 Cyanobacteriota bacterium | reverse complement strand
GCGAGCCGGGCTTCCGCGATCTGGAGACGGCGGTGCTGGGACAAATCGCCAGCTGGCATTCGCTGGTGGTGGCCACCGGCGGCGGGGTGGTGACCCGGCCCGAGAACTGGGGTCACATGCAACAGGGGGTGGTGGTGTGGCTGGATGCACCCCCCGAGCTGCTGCTGAGCCGCCTGGCCGCCGACCCCAGCCCCAGGCCGCTGTTGCAGACAGCCGATCCCGAGAGCCAACTAAGCAGCCTGCTGAGCCAGCGCCAGCGCCTCTACGCCCAGGCCGATCTGCACATCCGCCAGGCCGGCGAGCCCATCGAGCAGGTGGCTGAGGCGGTGCTGGCCCAACTGCCAACGATCCTCAAACAGCGCCAGGAGCCCCCGCAACAGCCGGCCATGCTGCAGAACGCAGAAGGGCATAGCAGCCCGTCCCTGAATTGAACGCGAACTTCAACGCAAACTTCAACGCGAAGTTGAACGCAAAATCGAGCGCAAACCTGGCCGCCAGCTGAGTTCTGGCCTCAGCGATCCGGTGGCTCCAGGCGCACCGCAAACCATTGGATGGCGCAGCCGGGCTCCAGTTCCAACTCACAGGCCGTGGCCAGCAGCCGCTCGGCCCGCGCCTCGTGGGAGGGCAGTGACGCCAGGTCGCTGGGCAGCGGATCCAGCCGCTCCAGCTGCTGGGCCAGCCATTGGAGGGTGGCGGCGGCCGTGAGGATCGACTCGCCGCGCCAGGGATCGAGCACCACGTAATGATCTAGTTCCCGCAGCAGAGGATCGGACATGGCCACGGCGATGCTGGCTCCCATCCTGACGCTGCTGGTACTGCTGCTGCCGGCGCGGGCGGCCCAGTGGCCCGAGTGGAGCCTGCCGGCGCCGCTGCCGCGGCCAGAGCGGCAGGACCTGATCTATCCGGCCTGGTTTGCCGGCCGCTGGCAGGTGAGCAGCGGCGCGATCAGCTTCGAGGCCCGCTTCTGCCAGCAGCCAGAAGTAATGGGCAAGCCCGGGCGGGGCGAGCGGGCAGTGGTGGGCGATCGCGCCTTCAATGCCCTCAGTATTGGCAAGGCGGTGCTGGGGGAGCAGCTGTTGTCGGTGCGGAGCGACCCCGCCAATCCCAACCGCCAAATCGCCCTGCTAGCCGACCGGCAAGAACTGGAATCCCAGGTGGTGGGCCGCCGCAGCGAGACCCCGGCAATCTCAGGGGGCTCCAGAGCTGCAGGGGGATCCACGGCTGCAGGTAGCTCAACTGCTGGCTCCACAGCTGCGGCTGACCCCACGGCTGCAGTTAGATCCACAGCTGGCTCAACGGCGCCGGAATTTTGGGCGGATGAGTTGAGCCTGCAGGTGCTGCACGGCCCAGGCGAACCCCGGCTGAGCCGGGTGGAGACCCTCAGCCATTTCGTGCTGCAGGCCGATGGCTCGATCCAGGGGGAGCAGTGGCAAGCCAGCTACCCATCCCCGAGCCTGGGGCTGGCGGCCCGCCCCACAGGCACGAACCGCGAGCTGCTCAGGCTCGATCCAATCAATCTCGATCCCATCACACTCGATCCAATCAGGCTCGACCCACCTGGACGCCAATCCGATCCCGCCAGCTGAACAGCGGCTCCAGCAGGGGGTTGTCGGCGATGCCGGGAGCGCCGCGGCCGGCCAGGGGCGCCCCGGCGGAGGCGGGGAACTTGAGCAGCGATAGCTGGGCCGCCACCGCCAGATCCGCCAGGGACAGCCGCTCGCCCACCAGGTAGGGGGTCGCCGTCACCAGGGCCGCCAATTGCTCCAGCCTGGCCTCCAGCTGCTGGCTGCCGGCCACAGCGATGGCACCGGCCATCGCCTCCCCCAGTTGCTCGGGCAGCCCGGCCACCAGCTGGCGCAGGGGGCCGGGGGTGGTGTCGGGCAGCAGGGCAGCGCGCAGCAATGGATCGGCTGCGGCGGCCTGCAATAGGGCCAGCCGGCAGCCGGCCGCCAGGGTGGTGTCGGCCCAATCCTCCAGCAGCAACACCTGGGCCCGCTCCCGGGGATCGGCCGGCAGCAGGGCTGGCTCGGGATGGCGGGCCTCCAGGTGGAGGGCGATGGCGCTGGAATCGGCGATCACCTCGGCTCCGTCCACCAACACCGGCACCTGGCGCTGGCCGGAGATGCGGAACAGCTGCCACTGGCCCAGGCCCGGCAGCACCTCCACCACGGTGTAGTCGAGTCGCTTGGCGGCGAGCACCAGGCGCACCTTTTCACAAAATGCCGAGTGGCGAAACTGGTGCAGCTGCAGCATCGTCACGGGTGGGGCCTGGGCGGCAGAGTAGCCAGCATCAGCAGGGCAGTTGGCCAATCGCCAGGACATGAAGGAGTTTTTCCTCAACGTGACGCGCTACCCGCGCTACCTGATCGCCTTTGGGCTGGGCCTGGCCAATTCGTTGTTCGAGCCCCTGGCCCAGCGGGGCCGCAATCCGGTGACGGCGGTGGCCCTGATCGGAGCCGCCTTTAGTGGTTTGGTGAGCCTGGGGTTGATCCTGCGTGCGATGGTGACCTCAGCGCCGCTTACCTAGCTATGGCACAGGGCCGACGGGTGGAGCGGATGGCCTCGCAGATTCGCCGCGAAGTCAGCCAGATGCTGATGGGCGGCATCAAGGACGAGCGGGTCAGCCACGGCCTGGTGAGCGTCACCAGCGTGGTGGTGGCCGGTGATCTGCAGCACTGCAAAATTTTCGTGAGCGTCTTCGGCTCCGCCGACGACCAGAGCCAGGCGATGGAGGGCCTCGCTTCTGCCAGCTCCTTTGTGAAGGGAGAACTGGGGCGACGGCTAAAGATGCGGCGCACCCCGGAACTGGTTTTCGTGCTGGATCGGGGCTTTGAACGCAGCGCCAACGTGCTCGGGATCCTGCATCAACTGGAGCAGAAGCGCCTGGAGAAAGGGGATTTAGTAACGGAGGCCGACGCCGGCACCGATGAGGCTGTTAAGGCCGACGAGCTCGACGAAGAAAACACCGATTACGACGAAGCCGAAGACGAGGCTGACGGCGAGGACGAGGACTACGAAGGCGACGAGGAGGACATGGACGACGAGTTCGAGGAAGAAGACAAGTTCGAGAACGACGAGGAAGTCGAGGACGG
>CANHSW010000321.1 GCA_947463165.1 Cyanobacteriota bacterium | reverse complement strand
TCCCGCAGGCCAGCCAGCAGGGCCGCCTGCACCGCCTCCCGATCCCCTGGCTGGGCAGGGCCACTCCAACCCCGTCGCTCCAGCACCAGGGCATCGAGTCGCAGCAGCTCTTCCCGGCGCACCCGGCCGCTGGCGCCATCCCAACTGGCCAGCCGTTCGCGACGCATTGTTGCCGCTGCCGCCAGCTCCAGCACAGCGCTGCGCCCCAGGGCCAGGGCCAGCTGAATCCTGGCCTCCGTTGCCTGGCAATAGGCTTCCTGGCCATCAGTTGCCTGGCCATAGGCTGCCTGGCCATCGGCGCGGGCCACCGCCAGGGCTTCGCAGTGGGCTAGGGGATCGCTGGGGTGAAGCTTGGCGCCGCGGCCGCTGCGCATCAAAAATCGACCGGCTTGGCCGTCGCGATTCAGGGCCAACCGCTCCGGATAGGCCTGGGCGACCAGCAGCGCCGCCAGCAGCCCTTCGCTTTGGTGCCGCTGGTTAGGAGAAGCTTCGGCCCCTCTGTCGGCCCTGGCTCCCGTATCCGATCTGCCGGCACTGGCCAGCACCTGGCGTCGTAGCTGCTCCTTGATTTGTTGATATTGCTGGCGTCTGCGGTCTGGGCCGCCGCCCCTCAGCCAATCCAGACGCCGCATCAGATCGCAGCCAAACTGCTCGCTCTCCAGGGGATCTCGCTCGCTCAGCAGGACGGCCAGTTCACAGCCCAGCCCCAATTGGCCCTGGCCGTGGGCGAGTAGGAGCAGGTGCCCCAGGCGTGGGTGCAGACCCAGCTGGGCTAGTTGACGGCCGTGGGGCAGCAGCGTCCCGTCGGCGTTCAGGGCATCGAGTTGCAGCAGCAGCTGCCTGGCTTCCTCCAGGGCCCGCTTTGGTGGCGGATCGAGCCAATCCAGGTGCTCGCCAAGCGGATCCCCCCATTGGGCCAGCTGTAGTGCCAGCGGCAGTGGATCCGCCTCTAGTAGTTCCGGTGGATCAAAGCCGGGGCGGCGCTGCTGCTCTGCCGGGCTCCAGAGGCGAACACAACGACCAGGTGCCAGGCGTCCGGCCCGGCCGGCCCGCTGGTCGGCGCTGGCCTGGCTGGCGGGCAGGGTCACCAGAGCGGCCATGCCGGTGGCCGGATCGAAGCGGCTGCGGCGAGTCAAGCCGCTGTCGATCACCAGCTTGACCCCGGCAATCGTCAGCGAACTCTCGGCCAGGTTGGTGGCCAGGACCACCTTGCCGGCCGAACTGGTGGCTGGGCTGATCGCCCGGCCCTGGGCCGCCAGCGGCAGGTTTCCATGCAGGGGTGTGCATTCGATCGAGCCACCCCAGCTGGTGTCTTGAATGGCTCTGAGACAGGCCTGGATTTCCCGCTGGCCCGGCAGGAACACCAGGGCGGTGTCTCCGGCGGCACCGCGCTGATCCAGCCAGTGGCTCTCCAGGGCCCGCAGCACCTGGTGATCCAGCCGCTCCATGGGCCTCGCCGGTTGATGGCTGATGGCGACGGCATGGCTGCGCCCCTGGCTGCTGAGCACCTGGGCTCCCTCGATGGCCGCGGCCAGGGGGGCGGCCGCCAGGGTGGCCGACATCAAGGCGATGCGCAGCTCTGGGGTCAGCAGATTGCGGGCCTGGCGCACCAGGGCCAGGGCCAGGTCGGTATCGGCGCCCCGCTCGTGGAATTCATCGAAGAGCAGGTAGCGCACTCCCTCCAGCGCTGGGTCGCCCTGCAGGCGCCTTAAAAACACGCCGGTGGTGAGCACCTCGATGCGGGTGGCGTTGGAGCGGCGCGATTCCAGCCTCACGCTGTAGCCCACCCGCTGGCCCACCGGTTCGTTCAGTTCCGCAGCTAGCCGCATCGCTGCCGATTTGGCGGCGATGCGGCGCGGCTCCAGCATCCAGATTTGATCCTTGCCGCCTGGCTCAAGGCCTTCCAGCAGCCAGAGGGGCACGCGGCTGGTCTTGCCAGCTCCCGGCGGGGCGTGCAAAACCAGGGTGGCTCCCGGCGGGGCCAGGGTCTCGCCGATGGCTGCCAGCAGGCTGTCGATGGGCAGTGGCTGCCGCGGTCTCGGCAGGGGAGCCATCAGTGCAGGGGAGCCATCAGTAAAGGGCCATCAGCTCAGGGACCTCAGCGCACGTGGCGCATGCCATCCACGGGGTGGTAGTCCTCGCCGGTGGTTTCTTCGTAAATGATCGCCGGCAGACCCGTTTCAAAAATCGTCTGCAGGGCTTCTTTCAGAAAGGGATTCCAGCCGCCGGTGCTCACCTTGCCGTGGCGCACCGTCCAATCCCAGGTGCCCGGCAGATCGCGGGGGATGCGGCCCTCCCGATCGCGGCGGGCCACCAGATCCTGGGATTCCACCAGGCCCACCAGGATCGGCGCCTTGCCATAGGCGGGGGTGAGGCTCAGCTCCAGGCGCACCGGGTCTTCCTTCACCAGCTTGAGGCGAAAGCGGGGGGGCAGTTTGAGCGTGCGCAGGACCGCGGCCACAATCCTGGTGCGCTGATCCACCGCACGCTGTTCTGGCCTTTGTTCCACCTTCAATCTCACGAGTCACACCAGCGAGCCTATTCAGCGGGCGGCTCCTGAGCCTGCGGGTCGTTGGCTTGGTCGCTGAAGCGCACCGTGAGCAGGTTTTCCCTGGTGATGCGACCTTCGGCATCGAGCAGTTCGGGATGAATGGTGGGGCGTCCGGTGCGGTCCCCGGCGATCACATCTCCGGGCCTGGGCACGGCCGAGAAGCCGCGGCGCATCACCTGAAAGGCCTGCCAGAGCAGCAGTAAAAAGCACAGCCCGTAGATCAGCGGAAAGATCTGGGAGAGCAGGGCGTTCATGACCAGGCCGCCGGGCAGTGGATTCTGGCCACTGCCCATGGTCGAACCATCATGACCTGCTCCGCTCTGGCCTTGGTGGCGAAGCCAGGGGGGCACGCTGCTGCGCCGCTGAAGAGGTTTGCTGTTGATCTGCGGCGCTAGCCAACAGCCAGGCCCAGAGAGTGGTACAGGCTGCGCCAAAGGTGAGAAAAGCCAGCAGCAGGCGACTGGTGTCCATCTCTTGTAAGAAAACTTTATCTAGCTTACGGCCGCTCCCGGGGCGAATGCTCGCCCCGGGAGCCTGAACCT
>CANHSW010000320.1 GCA_947463165.1 Cyanobacteriota bacterium | reverse complement strand
TGGCTAGCTGGTGACGGGCCAGCCAGCGCCCCAGCCTTGCCTCCAGGTTCAGGCCAGTGCCCAGGCTCGATCCCAGCACCAGGGCCACCAATGCTGGCAGCACGGCCGGCAGCGCCCCCAGGCGCTGCTCCAACAGGGGCCTGGCCATGGCCAGCCCCAGCAGCAGGGTGATCACCCCCAACCAGCGCCGCCACTGGTCGGCGAGGGCGGGGTTGAGGCGGCGGCCCAACCCCCAACCCACCAGGGTGCCCAGCAGCACGGCGGCCAGGTTGATCCAGGTGCCGCTGGTGGCCCACCAGAAACCCATCTCAGCGGGCTGGGCGGCTGATGGCGTTGCGCAATCCAGTTACAAGATGGGGGGCGCCAGCGCCTGCCGCTTCCGTTTCTTTGGTGGCACTGCCGCCTCTGGTTACGTCGACGCGCCGGATACTCCTGTCAACCCGAGGGCGCTCTACGCCAGTGCCAACGCCATTGCCGCTGCCAGGGTTGTCGCCCCCAGCCGAGCCGCGGCCCTCGCCATCGCGATTGGATCCGCGATTAGAGCCGCGACCAACTCCGCGATTCGAGCTGCGCTCACCGCCGCCAGCGCCACCAGCAGCGCCAGGGCGGCCGCTCTTTTTGCCACCGCGGTTGCCCCGCTGGGCCACCGGGGCGATCACCTCCAAGCCTTCCAGCTGCAATTCCTGACCCTGTCTGCGCAGATCGAGAGCCACAAAATGGCGCAGGTGTTCCAGGGGGATCTGCCCCTTGATCTGCAGCTTGAAGGGCACGGGCTTACTGCCATCGGGGCGGGGCAGCTGGCGCACCTTCACCACTAAATCGCCAGTTTCCGGGCGGGTATAGATAAGTTCACCCCGCACGGAAAAGTATTCGTCGCCCTCGGGCAGGCTGTCACTGGGGGCCTCGGGCTCCTCCGGGTTGGTGAGGGTACTGGGCTCCCACACGCCCACCAATTGCAGGTGCAACACCTGTTCGTCGCGCGATCTGGGATAGACCACCCAGAGATGGGGAATCGACAGATCCAGGTGACGGCGCATCAAGGTAAGCAACCGACCGAGCACCACGGCCTCAATGGCAGTGCCGTCGGCGCAGCGAATCAAACCACGGGTGAGCTGGTCGCCATCGGTGGGTTCGTAGACGCCGCGCACCACGCCGATGGCCCGGTATTGCAACGTTTCGGTGACCGGGGGAATGGGGTGCTGACGCATCGCTTCTGGTAATGGAGGGCCCGTCAGGGCCAATGGCCAATCTAGTCGCGTCTTGCCGTCAGACTGGATTGCAAGCCAATCCGCATCCATGCCCGCCGCTCGCCACCGTTCTGGCCTCATCCTCGGCCTGGCGGCAGTGGCGATAGCGGCGCTTGCCCTCGCTGCCGGTTGGGGGCTTGGGCACTGGCAGCGGCGGGCGGGCCCCAGTGGCGCCCAGGTGCAGCTGGAGCATGAGATCGAGGTGCTGCAGCGTCGCTTCCAGACAGGCAAGGCCACAGATGCTGAGCGCCAACGGCTATTGGAGCTGTTGGTGGGCCTGGAGCGCCGGGCGGAGGCCACCGCCCTGGTGGAACAGCTGGCCCAGCAGCAACCCCAGCGCTGGCGTCTGCAATTGCTGCTGGCGGAACTGCGCCGCGAACAAAATGACCTCAGCGGCGCCGAACGCGAGCTGCAACAACTGCTTAGCCGCCAGCCGGATCAGGTGGAGGCGCTTCAGCAATTGGCGCTATTGCAACTTGAAACCGGGCGCGGCAGCCAGGCCCAGCAGCGGCTTGAAGCGGCCCTTAACCGGGCCAGCAAGCCGAAACTGCAGCCCCAAGCCCTGCAAATTGGCCTGTTACTGGCCAACCTGCAGCTCAAACGGGGCCAGGCCGCCCAAGCCAAGGTCTTGCTGGGCCGCCTGGCTGGCGATTTCCCCCAAGATCCCAGGCCTTTATTGGCCCGCGCCCTGGTTGAACAAGACCAGGGTCAATTGGCTGCGGCCCAGGCGAGCCTGGCTGCGGCCCGAGCATTAACCCCTGGCAAGGGTGATCAGCGACTGGATCGGCTGGCGGCGGCCTGGGGGATTCAGGCGTTACGAGCGCCGAAAGATGTCAAAAGTAAAAAGCCCAGCACCGATGGAGCAAAAGCTGATGAAGCTATAGCCGATGAATCTAAAGTTGATTAATTCAATGCTGGCGAAGCCGTAGTTGGATAAGCTAGAGTTGATTAAGCTAGAGCGGTAAATAACAAAGCATTATGAAGCTAAGGATTCGGCTGCTGCTGGGTAATCTGGGAGCTTGTTTTAGCTGGCTGCTGCTGTCCAGCGGATTTTTGATCAGTTGGCTTGTCTGCGTATAACTTGTCTGCGTATAGCTGGCCTGCAGATGGCTGGCTTGCGGAAATTCTTCCAGGTGGCAATTGGGAAGACTGGCTCTGGCCAGGGGCAGATTGAACTTGAAAGTCCTTGAGGGCCGCATCCACCGCATCCCCTGGCGGAGTGGCGTTATCCAGGGCGGTGCCGCGGCGCAGCTTGTTCATCAGATCCAGCGGATTGGTGGAATCGAGGATCGAGCTGCTGCGTTTGGGGCCAGGGCCAAAATTCACTTCCCGTTCCTGCTGGCTCGAGCCCAGGGTCTGGCCATAGCCAGCCTGCTGGGCGGCGGCGGGATTGATGGCGCCGCCGCCCATGGCCGCGATTAGGCCCCCAGCCAGCGCCGCAGGGCCGAGGCGGGCCAGCAATACCGCAAGCCCCTGGCTAGGGCCAAGGCGCCAGGACCAACGGGCCGGGCCGATGGCCCCTGGCTCGGCACAGGGGGCAGCTGGGGATGAGTTCATGGCGGGGCCTGGAGGCAGCCGGATACGGGGTTGACCTGTAAAGGCATGCTAATGGCCCTAAAGCCCTTCCCTGTGCCTCCCCATGCGCATCGCCACCTGGAATGTCAACTCGGTGCGCACCAGGTTGGAGCAAGTGTTGGCCTGGCTAGGGCAAGAGCAGCCGGATGTGCTCTGCCTGCAGGAGACCAAAGTGGTGGATGAGCTGTTTCCTCGCGCCGCCTTCGAGAGCCTTGGCTATCAATTGGCAATCAGTGGTCAAAAGGCCTACAACGGTGTGGCGATTCTGAGCCGTTT
>CANHSW010000319.1 GCA_947463165.1 Cyanobacteriota bacterium | reverse complement strand
ATGCCAAGGTTCAGGAGCGGCTGGGTCGCCGCATCCTCGACACCCTCACCCAGCTGGGGCCCTGTTTCATCAAGGTGGGGCAGTCGCTGTCCACCCGGCCCGATCTGGTGCGGCGCGATTGGCTGGAGCAGCTAACCAAATTGCAGGACGACCTGCCCGCCTTTGACCACGAGATTGCCCTGGCCACGATCCAGGAGCAGCTGGGGGCACCGGCCCAGCAATTGTTCGTGGAGTTCCCCGACTATCCGGTGGCCGCAGCCAGCCTGGGGCAGGTTTACCGGGCGCGGCTCGCCGAGGGCCACTGGGTGGCCGTGAAGGTGCAGCGGCCGAATCTGGCTTTCATTCTGCGCCGCGACCTGGTGCTGATTCGCCTGCTGGCGGTGCTGAGCGGGCCGCTGCTGCCGCTGAATCTGGGCTTTGGCTTAGATGAAATTATCGATGAATTTGGTCGCAGCCTCTTTCGCGAGATCGATTACCGCCAGGAGGCGGACAATGCCGAGCGTTTTGCGCGGCTGTTTGCCAACCATCCGGAGGTAACCGTGCCGCGGGTGGAGCGGCACCTTTCCAGTGATCGGGTGCTGACCACCAGCTGGATCCATGGCACCAAGCTGCAGCACCGCCAGGATCTAGAGGCACAAAAACTAGACCCGGCCTCCCTGATTCGTACGGGCGTAATTGCCGGACTGCGCCAGTTGCTAGAGTTTGGCTATTTTCACGCCGACCCCCATCCCGGCAATCTGTTTGCACTATCTGGCAAAACGGGTGCCATGGGCCATTTGGCCTATGTAGATTTCGGGATGATGGATTCAATCAGCGACGCCGATCGCCTCACCCTCACCGGTGCGGTGGTGCATTTGATTAATCGAGATTTTACACTGCTCGCCAAGGATTTTCAAACCCTAGGCTTCCTCAATCCCCAGACAGATGTAACACCAATTGTCCCCGCACTGGAAGAGGTGCTTGGCGGGGCGCTAGGCGAAAATGTGGGTGCTTTTAACTTCAAGGCAATTACGGATCGCTTCTCAGAGCTGATGTACAACTATCCCTTTAGGGTGCCGGCACGGTTTGCTTTGATTATCCGAGCCGTGGTGAGCCAGGAGGGTCTGGCGCTGCGCCTAGATCCAAGTTTTCGGATCATTCGCGTCGCCTATCCCTATGTGGCCCGGCGGCTGCTGGCTGGAGACACCGCCGAGATGCGCGACAAATTACTGGAGATGATCTTTGATTCCAACGGCAGATTGCAGTTGGAACGGCTAGAGAATTTATTGGCGGTGGTAGAGAGCGATGCTGATGGTTCAGACCTGCTGCCGGTGGCTGGCGCCGGCCTGAAATTGCTGTTGGGTCCCGATGGCAGCAGTCTGCGTCAGCGATTGCTACTCACCCTGGTGCAGGACAATCGCATCCAAACGGAAGACCTGCGCCAATTACTTCAGTTACTGCGTCGCACCTTCTCGCCCCGCAAACTAGCCGGCAAAATGTTGGCAAAACTAAACCCCCTCGCGGCGTAAAACCGCAGTCGCTTGTTCGCGGCCTTAGGACCGCAATCGCGAATGCCCGCCGTGAAGACGCTTTAGCTTATTCCCAGCCAGGGCCGCAGTCGCTCATTCCCGGCTAGAAGCCGGCTTCGCTAATTTACGCCTGCACAGCCTAAACGCTTCAGTGGCGCCGCGCCCTTGGCAGCGGCCCCCTAGGCTGGTGAGATACCCATCTAGGTGAACTGGCGTGCTCGATTCTGCTCCGGTGGCAGCTCCGATCGACCTGGCCGAGGCAGCCCTAGACGCCGCCAGCGGTTGGTATGGCGACTTGGATGCCAGTGACATCCTGTTGGAATACGCCATCCTCCAGCAGCCCCCCTACGTGTTGGCCGGCATCGGCCTAGCAATCGGCGTGCTCTGCGGCCTCACCTTCGGGCGGCTGATTCAGAACCGGCTGGAGGGCTGGAAGCAAGACCGACTGGCGCTGCTGCCCCTCGGGGGCCTGGAAACCAACATGGCCTTTACGGGGATCGTGCTCGGAATCACCCTGTTCATCGGCGCCAGTTTGTCGGTATTTGGCTTCTCGCTCGGCACCGCCCTGCTGGTGTCCTTCGCTCTGTCACTGGCCACCGCCGGAGCCCTATGGGTGCAACTGGAACGGCTAATGGCACAGGTGCAAGACGGCACCTTCAAGGTGGTTGATTTTGACAATTTCGATCAGTTTTTCTAGAAATACCCTAAGAGAACACCAGCCCTACAACTAAGCCAGCTAAGAGTCTTTATGTCATGTGCTCACAATGTCCAGGAAATGGAAAGCTTTAGTCGGTCGGTATTCAGCAGTTCCCACACCTGAAGGGTTCCTACACATTGTCAGAAGATGGTTGACAGATGATCCCATAGGCCAGATGATCTAGCAGGGACTCACTTCAACCATGATTCGCAAGCCTATTCAAGATTTCTTTTTATTTCTTCTAGGTGGCGCACTTTTCGCGGCGGGGATATTCCTGTTCACCAATCAAGTGATGGTTGACTCTGGTTATAGTGGCATGGGATGGGGCAGAAGTTACGGTGGCAGAATGGGGAGATTTTTTGGTGGAATGTTTTCCTTTGGCACTGGCCAAGGCTTGGGATTGTTAATGATTCCCTTTGGCATTGGAGTGGCCCTTTTACTGGCTGATACCTATAGAAAAGTTGGTTGGTTTCTTGTATGGGCAGCTTCGGCTGCAGCGGGAGTGGGGATACTACAAAGCCTCATGTTTAGCTTTAGAACAGCCAGCCTATGGAGCCTAATGACAATGGTGATGATGATTGCCGGTGGTGGAGGTCTAATGTTCAAGTCCCTGCGAGACTACCAGGGAGAAGATCAGGAGCGCAGACGCATAGATCTGGACGACTCAATGCAGAGCATTAGTGAACTCAGAGAAGAGCTGGAACGGCTGAAGAGTAAGATAAATAAAGATTAGACAGAGCCAGTAATCGCCCAACGGCAATAACCAGCAGAGGGATCCAGACATGACAAGTCAATACACAGTCTTAAATTCCGCTTCTGATCTAGATCGTTCAGCGGTTCGCATCAAGCCATGGCAGCCTAATACCTGTAACATCAGTGATACTAACTCTCTCTATGGCCAAACCGCGGT
>CANHSW010000318.1 GCA_947463165.1 Cyanobacteriota bacterium | reverse complement strand
GGTGGGCAAGGGGAAAGTTTCGAAGCAGTCGGAGGGGGAATATCTAACGTCATCTTTCATTGATGAAGCAAAGAATCTTGCCCACAACTCGTGAATGCGCCCTTGCAGAACAGAAAGATAACTCGTCGCATGCAATGGGAAAACAACAAGGGATTCTGCGAAGACAGAGCTTGTCTCCATGAATGCATAGGAGATAGAGTTTCCTACTCGAGAAATAGCCAGCACCCGCTCACACCCCGCAATAGCCGCATACAGGGCAGGGCGTTTTTCTGCATGAATCCACCACTTTTGCGGTAATGGCTCGCGGAGAGCAAATCTTCCAGCTGGATTTAGGCGAGTCCGCTCAGGCTTTACCTTCTTTTCCAGAGCGTTCATCAGGTTCGGCCACTGGCTTCTGCAGTCATCTTCCTCGCGATCTCTGAAGTCGACTACATATCTATGATGAGCATGGGTGGGGCTGCTGTTCAACTCCTCGCCACCGATATATGGAAAAATCACCTCGGCGTTCTTCGGGTTCTCCGCAATCAGCCGCTCCATGGTGGCAATCGGCGAAGGGATGCCAGGCGTGTCGTCATCAGCCGGGCCGGAATCATCGAAGGTGAAGCCCATGCCCAGCACATAGCTGCCCACAAAGCTCTTGCCGGCATTAGCCGCTAAGGGCTTCGGATCTTCGTGGCCGCCGTTGGCAAATAGAAACGCCGTAATCTGATCCACCGGCCGCCGCTCCAGCAGCTTCACGCCGGCGTAGGCCCCCTTGATCAGGTGCACCAGGCTCACCACCACGGCCGCCACGCCAGGCCATTTGTAGCGCTTGCGAGCCGCATAAATCGTGCCGCCATTGAGACAAATCCAACGCAGGCCGGTGCTGCGGGTGTCGCCCTGGGCGATGGTGTTGGTGGCGATCAGGCCCAGGGAGCCGCCGGGCCGCAGCAGCGAAAAACAGCGGCGGAAGAAGTGGGCCACCAGATCGGCATTGCCGTGGCTCTCGGGGTGGAGCTGCTTGAACCAGTCGAGGATGCCTTCGGGGCTGCCTTCGGCGATGGTGTTCTTGCCCGCAAACGGAGGATTGCCCACGAAGGTATCGAAGCCTTTGCGCCCATCCCCGAACACCTCCGGGAACTCCAGATCCCAGTGGAAGGGGGTGATGCCTTTGTCTCCAGCCTTGAGTTCTTCGCGGATCCTTCGTACTTCTGTCGGCAATTCATGATCATGGAAGTTGCCGCTGATCTTGGAGAGATTGAGCTGCAGCGCTTTCGCCCGTTCCTTGGGGGTCTTCTCCGCAAAGAACGCCGCCACCATCAGATCACCGGCCTGGCGCAATCCTTCGGTGGCCTTGATCTGCTGTTGCAGCAACAGCTTTTTGCGGTCGTAGCCCTCGTCGTTGAGGTTGTCGTCGCCGAAGCTTTCGCGGCGGGCCATACCCATCTGGGCGAAGATCTGATTCTGCTCATTGAGAAAACCGAGCTGCACCTCCTGCATGGCTGTTTGTATATGCCGTACGCAGTACCCCACCAGCGAATCGCCGCACTTGAGGGCGTGATCCACAAAGGTGAAGGGCAACTCCTTGCTGAGGGTCACCAGCCAGAGCGACAACTTGGCCAAGTTCACGGCAAACGGATTTTTGTCGACGCCATAAAGGCAGCGCTGGGCGATCAGGCGACGGGCGTAGTTGTCCTTATCCCATTCCTGGCGGAAGTCATCGGGATAGCCGTCGCGTTCCCAGGCCTGCACCAGCCAGCCGGCTAGAAAACGACACACCGCCACCAGAAAGGCGCCAGACCCCATCGCCGGATCGCACACCTTCAGCGCCAGGATCTGCTCGGCCGTGGGTTTGTGGTGGCAGCGCTCCAACCAGGGGCGGAAGGCCTCGGCCACGATCGGTTCGGTGAGCGCCCTTGGCGTGTAGTGGCTGCCGCTGCGGCGCCGCTCGGCCGTGGGCTGCAGGATGAGGCTGCCGCTCGCCAGGCCGTTGGGGGTGTGGGGCGAGAGGCGGTTGCCCAGGGCCAGGCAGAGCTCCGCCTGCGATGACGCCTGCTTCAGGCCTTCCTTCACCTTGGCGGGCAGTTTTAGTGCCACTTCGGCCTGTGCATCAAGCCACTTTTCGCGCTTGTTGCCGCTCTGGGCCAGCAACTGCTCGACATCCACCACCACCGTGATCGTGCTCTTTTGGCAGGTGATCCCCACGCTGGGGCCGGTGGCCTGGTGCACCGTGAAACCCATGATCCCCTCGTACACCGAGCCGATCTGCTCCACATCCAGGGCCCGATAACTGAGCCGCTCACCATCGAGCCAGATCAATTTGCTCAGCACTTTTTCGACGACGTCGTCGCTGAGCCTGGGCAGGTTGGTGAGGATGCCGTCGTCATAGCAACTGTCTGATTCGCGTCCCTCCAGGAACGGGTAGGCATCGGGGTCGAACAGTTCTCCGTGGCGGGCCGGCAGATAGGCAGGATCGGCGCCGCCGGCGTCGTACACCAGCCGGAACAAACTCAGCAGCGACGCCCAGGCGCCGCGCCGGTCGGCCATGGCGCTCTGGTGCTCAAAGCGCTCCTGGCGCAGCCGGTCGGCCAGGGCGCTAACGCTGTAGTGCTGCCCGTAGAGAGAATCTCTGGGCATCAACTCTTCGTCTTCCGCATAGAGCAAAAACACCAGCCGCAGCAGCACCGTGATCAGGCCGCCATAGAGGTGCTTCTGGCCCTCTTCGCTGTTCGGGAGATCGCCCAGCACGTTGCGGCCGGAGTCTTGCGCCAAACGCTCGGCCGCATCGAAGCCGAGCAGCAATTCCCACAGGGCTTCCAGCACCTGCTCGGCCAGGCGGGTGCTCACCTCATTTTGGTTCTTGCGGCTTGCCGCTAAAAGCGCCGGCAAGCGTTGCGCCGGGTTGCCGCCGAACAGCCGGTCTACCCCCAGCAGCATTTCCAGGGCGCCGAGCATCGGCCGGCCCGCCACTTCGGCCATGGGTTCGAGGGGCAGGGTGATGTGGCCGCTCGATTCACCCCGCGGCGCATGCACAAGGCGTAAATGCGTGCCGTTGAACAGCAATCCGATTGGATGCTCTGTTTCCTTCAGCAGCCGCTCAAAGCGCTGCTGGGGAGTGGCATCCCAGCCATTGCCCGCAGG
>CANHSW010000317.1 GCA_947463165.1 Cyanobacteriota bacterium | reverse complement strand
CCGACAGGCTTCCGAGCAGCGGTAGAAGAACAGCCCTGGGGGAGGCAGACCACACGCAAACCGACGCCGTAGTCGAAGACGCTGCCGGGCTGGTAATGGATGCGGTAGGCCGAGCGGCAGGACCTGGGGTGACTGCCCCAGAAGCCGCCGCACAGCAGCCTCTGAGCAAATCTGTCATCTTTATTAACATCAGACCGCTCGACTTCCGCTTCCGCTTCCGCTTCCACCCATGCACTGCCATCTGTGGGTGCGCTCTCGTCATAGCGGACATGCCATTGATCCAGGCACCACTCCAACACATTGCCATGCATATCCTGCAGGCCCCAGGCATTGGCTGGAAACCTGCCCACCGGCGTGGTCTGCCACCGATACTCACCACTGGGGCCATAACCATAACAGCCATTACCATCGTAATTGGCAAGCTCCGGGCTGATAATTTCTCCAAAGTTAAACGGAGTGCTACTGCCCGCCCGACAGGCATATTCCCACTGGGCTTCGCTAGGCAAGCTATAGTTTTGGCCCGTACACTTACTTAAGCGTTTGCAAAATTCAATCACATCTTCCCAGCTTACTTCCTCCGCCGGCCTCTGATCAGTGTTCAACTCACCAGCTAACAACCGAGCATTGCCGCCTTTTTGTTCATCGCCACCCTGAAATCGAGAAGGATTTAACTCCAACTCCCTCCCCCAGCTTTCCCCATCCGGTGGTTGCCACCCAGCCACCACCCGCCACTAGGCCTGGGTGATCGGCGTTTGGCCCATCAAAAACTCCCCAATCTCCACCCGATGTTGGGGGCCTTCATCACTACTCCGCTCCTCCTCCCCCTCCGGGGAGCCCATCAAAAAGCTGCCCGCCGGAATCTTCAGCATCGTGAGCTCCAGCCCATCGATCTGCTCCACAAAGGCCTGGCTGCGGCTGCGCCAGCGCAGAATTTGAAGGGGTTCACCAAGCCGCTGGCCCCTGGCACCGCCAGCCCTAGACATAGCCCAAATCCCAGCAGCCCCCAGTCAATTCTATGCAAACAGAAAATAAGTCGCAAGGGTAATTGCCATGGCTTGCGGACAATTGCGCTGGCTTGGGGAGCCGCGTTCTTCCATAGGCCAGAGCCACCCACTAGGGCCAGAGCCACCCACCAGCGCCAGAGCGCTATCACCAGCCCGCCGCCCTCAGCTCAAGCGCTCCCTGTGGGCACCGCCTGGCCGATCATGAAGGCAATCCGATTTAGCGGCTGGTGAAGCGATGTCGTCTGAGCTGCTCCGCGAAATCTTGCAGCGCAGTGGCGAACATCTACTGCTGGTGGCCCTGGCTGTAGCCCTGGCCCTGGCAATCGCCCTGCCGTTGGGGGTGCTGATCCAGGAAAGGCCCCGGCTGGCCCGGCTGGTGTTGGGAACCGCCAGTGTGGTGCAAACCATCCCCAGCCTGGCGATCTTTGGTCTGCTGCTGAGCGTGCCCTTGCTGGGGGGCATCGGCCCCACTCCCGCCGTGGTGGCCCTCACCCTCTACGCCCTGTTGCCGCTGCTGCGGGGCCTGGTGAGCGGCCTGAGTTTGGTACCGCCGGGGATCCATGAAGCCGGCCGGGCCCTGGGTCTCAATCGCCGGCAGGTGTTGCTGCATCTGCAATTTCCCCTGGCCATTCCCAGCCTGATGGCCGCTTTGCGGGTGGCCACCGTGATCTCGGTGGGGGTGGCCACCCGCAAAGCGGCCATCGGCGCCGGTGGCTTGGGGGTGTTTATTTTTCGCGGCATCGCCACGGTGAACAACACACTGTTGCTGGCCGGTGCCCTGCCGTCGGCGGCGATCGCCCTGGCCGCCGATGCCGCATTGGGGGCTCTGGAGAAACGTCTCAGTTACCAATCCCCAAAACGCCTCCGCCAATGGCGCTGGCCGATGGGCTGGCCGATCGGCTGGCGGATGGACTGGCAGGGGCGGTGGGCGGCAGCTTTTCTGGTGGTGCTGCTGGTGGCGGTCCCCCTGGCCTGGCGCTGGGGTGGGCCGAGAGCCAACACGGCCGCCACGGTGGTGATCGGAGCCAAGGGTTACACCGAACAGCTGATCCTGGGGGAGCTATTAGCCCAGGAGATAGAAGCAAAAACGCCTTTGCGAGTGAAGCGGGAGTTCAGCCTTGGCAGCACTTTCCTGGTGCATGAAGCCCTGCGGCGGGGTCGCATCGACGGCTACGTGGAATACACCGGCACCGCCTGGACAGCGATCCTGAACCAACCGCCCCTGCCGCCCCTGCCGCAGCAGCAGCGAGTTGAACAGAGAGTTAAACAGCGGGAGGAGCAGCGGGCGAAAGTGTGGCAAAACGCGCACCAGCTCTATAGCGAACGCTACGGCTTGCGCCTGTTCCCCTCGCTTGGCTTTGAAAATACCTTCGCGATATTGATCCGCCGCGCCGATGGCCAACGGCTGGGGCTGCGCAAAATCAGCGATGCCGTGGCGCCGGCTCGTCAATGGAAGGCCGCCTTTGGCTACGAGTTCCTCAACCGCGCCGATGGCTTCTCCGGCCTGGCCCAGCGTTACGGGCTGCGCTTCTCCAAGCCGCCCAGCGCCATGGATCTGGGCCTCACCTACCGGGCCCTGGCCGATGGCCGTGTCGATCTGATCGCCGGTGACAGCACCAACGGCCTGATTGCCGTGCTCCAGCTACAACAACTGGAAGACGATCTCGGCTACTTCCCCCCCTACGACGCCGTGCCGGTGTTCCAGGAGGCCAGCCTGCGGCGCCATCCGGAACTGATCGCAATTGTTGAGCAACTGACGGGTCGCCTATCGGCCGCCACCATGCAAAACCTCAACGCAGCGGTAGATCAGCAGCGCCAAACCCCGGAGCAGGTGGTGCGTCGCTGGCGGCAGGAGACGGGACTCGCCGCTGCCGTTCCCGTTCCCGTTCTCGTTCTCGTTCTCGTTCCCGCCCCCGGCACTCCCTAGCGTTCAGGCCGAGCCCGGCTGTTCCAGGGAAGGCTGTCCCCAAGGGAGTCCGCCCCAGCGAAAATTGTCCCAATCACGGTTTTCCAGAGCTAACCTCAGCCGGCGACGATTGCGCGCCAAGTTTTTGTTTCACCGCCAGTAAATATATGGCTATTTTTGAAGCATGCTCCGAATAGAAGAGCTGGACAAATT
>CANHSW010000316.1 GCA_947463165.1 Cyanobacteriota bacterium | reverse complement strand
CGATCGATCGGTGGTAATTCAATTCTGGCGCCAGATGCCCTGGCGCTGGTAGTCGGCCAGCACCGGCCGCGATAGGCGGTTGGGCAGCACGGTTTGGTTTGCTGGGGGTTGCAGATCCGGGGCAGGCTGAATAGGCGCTGCAGCTGGGTGTCGTCGATCCAGCGACCACGAAATGGCAGCGCCCGGGCGTTCAGGCTGAGGCCAGGGCGATGGGCGATTACGAAACCCCAGGGCCCGAAGCTAGGTACATCCACGCTGTAGGGGCGGTTGTGCAGATGCAATTCCGCCAGGGTGGCCCGGATTGAGGCCATCACCTTTGGTGCAAAGAAAGGGGTGGAGGCCTGGGTGACCAGCAGGCCATCGGGGGCCAGTCGCCCTAGCAGCCGCCCGTAAAAGGTGACGCTGTAGAGGCGGGCGAGCGGTGCGGTGGCTGCATCGGGGAAGTCGGCGATCACCACATCGAAGCGTTCATCCAGATGGCGCACCAGCTGGAAGGCATCGCCTACATGCACATGCACGCGGGGGTTGTCGAGGCTGCCGCCGTTCAGGCGGCGCAGGATGGGATGGCGGCGGGCGAGCCGCAGCATCTCGCCATCGAGTTCCACCAGATCGATGCGCGTGATACTCGGCCAGCGCAGCACCTCCCGCACCGCCAGCCCATCGCCGGCCCCCAGCACCAGCACCCGCCGCGGTTGCGGGTGCAGGGCCAGGGCCGGATGCACGAGCGCCTCGTGGTAGCGGTATTCATCGAGGCTGGAGAACTGGAGGTTGCCGTCTAGGAACAGGCGCAGATCGTTGCTGCGGCGGGTGAGCACGATCCGCTGGTGGCGGGTCTGCTGGCGGCCAACCACGGGATCGTCGTAGAGCGAATCCTCGATGCGATCGCCGAGTGGAACCACCAGCGAAGCCCCCAGGGCGGCCAGGGGCCAGGCGATCGTGAGCGGCCAGCGCCAGCGGCGACAGACGGGAAACAGCCAGCAGAGCAGGGCGCTGTTGGCCAGCGGGATCAACGCCAGCAGCGCCGCCGTGGGCAGCAGCCCGAACCAGGGCAGCAGCAGCAGCGGGAACAGCAGCGAACCGACCAGCGCACCGAAGTAGTCGAGCGCCAGCACCCGGGCCAGGGCCTTGCGCAGATGCTGCTGGGTTTCCAGCAGCCGGGTGAGCAGCGGCACCTCCATGCCCCCCAGCACCCCCACCAGCAGGGTGAACACCACCAGGGCCAGCCACACGGGGCCATCGGCGCTGAACAGGGCGAACAGGGCCAGGGGTGCCAGCAGGCAGAGGGGCGCCAGGCACAGCTCCACCAGCAGGAAGCTGCGCAGCAGAGCCTGTTGCGGCTGGGCGCCACCGGTGATGAACTGGCTCAGCCAGGCCCCGAGCCCCATGGCGGCGAGGAAGCTGCCGATCACCACGCCGGTGGCCAGGGCGGCATCGCCGAGCAGGTAGCTGGCCTGGGTAACGAGCATCAGCTCCAGCACCAGCCCCACGCTGGAGGAGAGGGCCGCCGTGGCGAGCAACACCCGCACCTGCAGGGGCGTGAGTGTGGAGCCGCCGGCGCACTGCTCAGTTGCGCTCACTTGGCCGAACCCGGCCCGCGGCCCTGGAAGCGCCACCAGTCGCGGGTGGGGGCCTGGCTCACCCAGATTCCATTGCGATAGAAGCCGCCGTAACTCACGACGGAGGGGGCGCTGGGGGTGCCTTCCTGGCCGAGGCGGTAGAGCAGCGGGCGGGTGACTGCATTGGTGGTGCTTACTCCCACCGCCGTGATCGTGAGCGCCAGGATCAGGCGGCGCTCCAGCGGCATCACAGGCCCCATCCACACCTGCCTGCGCCGCCAGCCGCCGTAGACGGAGGAGCTCAGGATTGAGACCATTGCTTGGGTTATGCCTGCTGTGAACCAGAGCAGCGGTGCATCGACGCTGTGCTGGCGAATCTGGACCTGAACTTCAATAATTGTTTGCAGCGGTTGGTTGGCCTCGTTTAGTAGCTCTGCTGCGGTGAGCCGCAGGCGGTGGCTGCCGCTGCGCTGGGGACGGAATGAGAGCTGCGCTTCGGTTTCGTTTTCCTCCCAGCTGCCGGTTTCGCCCTGCTCTTGCCAGCTGCCGCTCTGACGCCAGGCCTGCTGGTTCAGCTGCAGGGCCACGGCGCCCCGGGGATCGAGCAGTTCGGCTGCAAGCACCAGGGAGCTGTTGGCGGGAAGCCTGGCCTGCAGGCTGATCAGGGGGCTGCCCAGCGGGCCGATTGTGAGCGGGAAGGGGTCGCTGAGGGCCGGCTGTTTCGGGCTGAGGGCGATCACCAGCCGCCGCTCTGGCTCAAGGGCGGAGGCTGCTAACACCAGCAGGGGCACCAGCGGCAGCAGGCTGCACCAGCGGGGCCAGCGGATCAGCTCCGTAGCTTGGGGCTCCTTGTTGGTTGAGGCGATGGTCAAACCGCTGCTCCAGGTGCTGCTGACGATCGGCTGGTCGTTCCTGGGAGTAATCCTCATCTATGCCGGGGTGCAGCTGTTTGATGCGCTATCGCCCACCGACTACCGGGCCGAGATCCGCAAGGGCAATGTGGCGGCAGGCCTGGTGATGGGCGCGGTGATCCTCGCGATCGCAGCGGTGGTGGTGGCGGTGCTGAGCAGCTGAAGGGCGCAGCTGGCGCTGCTATATGCGGATGGCCGTGCAGATGCCGCAGCCAGCAAGCAGAACACGAGTTGAACGCCCTCACCCCGTAGCCAGATTTTCGACTACGGCAGCAGGGCTGTGGAGAAGCGCTCGATTTTTTGCAAGCGGCTACTGCCCCTGGTGGAGTTCGGCCGCCGCCAGGTGCAGAACCAACACAAGACCCTGATCGATGCCATAATCTGTAGGCTCAACTATCTCTTCGAGGGCCAGCTGACTGACTCCGACAAGCTGGTTTACGTAAACAACGTTCTTAAGGGCCAGCTGCTCGAATCCGAACTGCTACAGCAACAGGCGGCGAGCAGCAGCAAGGAGCAGTTCGCCAACTCTGCCGAGCTGCAGAGCGAGCTCACCAACGCAATCATCAACGCGCTCGATGCCCACCCCGCCATGGCCAGCAAGGCCCTGAACAACGCCGCCCTGCAGTTGAACCTTATGGACTTGCTGCTGAACCAGGCGG
>CANHSW010000315.1 GCA_947463165.1 Cyanobacteriota bacterium | reverse complement strand
GGTGGATGATCCGGATGCCCTGGAGCTCAGCAGCCAGAAGCGAGTGATCAGCGCCCTGGTGGATGGCATACGGGTGCTCAACCTCTATGTGCCTAATGGAAATTCATTGAATAGCGAAAAGTACGAGTACAAATTGGCCTGGTTGGCCGGTCTCCGTCGCTACTTGGAGCTGCAGCAGCTGCAGGGTGATCCCCTCTGCATGTTGGGAGATTTCAACATCGGCCCCGAGGCCCGCGACCTGCATGATCCCGATCGCCTCACCGGCAAAATCATGGCTAGCCAGCCCGAACGGCAAGCCCTGTCGGAGCTGCTAGACGAACGGCTCCAGGATGCATTCCGGCTGTTTGAGCCCGATGCCGGCCATTGGAGTTGGTGGGATTACCGCAGCGGCGGCTGGGAGGTGGACAGGGGCTGGCGCATAGATCACATCTATCTCAGCGAAGAGCTGGTGGCCTGTGCCACCGGCTGCGTGATCCACAAGGCCACCCGCGGCCAGCTCCAACCCAGTGACCACGCGCCGGTGGTTGTGAACCTGGCCTGGCCACCTTGCCTAGATGAGGATGATCAAGAGTAGGGGGAATAGGGGGATTTTTGATGGGATTCCTTGGTTTACAGGCCTGAACCCCTGGGCTCAGAACAGCTCGGCGCCGGTATGATTAGATCCCTGTTGCCGCAGCACAGCCTGGCGCCGGGAAGACTCGCCGCAGCTGGCGGGAGTGGGAAAGATTTTGCCTGGATTGGCCAGGGCGTCAGGATCAAAAGCCCGTCGCACCAGTTGCATGGTGGCCAGGTCGTCGGCGCTGAACATCCAATCCAGGTAACAGCGCTTGTCACTGCCCACGCCGTGCTCGCCGGTGATGCTGCCGCCCGCCTCCAGGCACAGCCGCAGGATCTCCGCACCGAGCTGTTGCACCCGCTCGTTCACCCCTGGTTCATCGGCCTTGTAGAGGATTAAGGGGTGCAAATTGCCATCGCCAGCGTGGAACACATTGGCCACGGGCAGGTTGAACTGGCGGCTGAGGCACTCGATCGCGGCCAGCACCCCTGGCAGGGCGCCGCGGGGCACGACGCCGTCCTGCACGTAGTAGGTGGGGGTAATCCGACCGACGGCGGCGAAAGCGCTCTTGCGGCCTTTCCAGAGCAGGGCGCGGTCGGCTGCCTCGCTGGCCTGTCGAATCGTGCGGGCGCCGGCCTGGTGGCAGAGGCTGCTGGTTAAGGCCACCGCGGCCGCCACCTCCCGCTCCTGGCCATCGAGCTCGATCAACAGCACGGCCGCCGCGTCGCGGGGGTATTCATCGCGCCCGAACAGGTCGTCGACGGCGTTGATCGTGAAGTTATCCATGATTTCCATCCCCGCCGGCAGCACCCCCGCCGCCGTCACCAGGCGCACGGCCTCGCCGGCCTGCTCCATGGCGGTGAAATCGGCCAGCAGCACGGCCACGCTCTGGGGTGCTTGCAGCAGCCGCAGGGTGATGGCTGTGGCAATCCCCAGGGTGCCCTCGCTGCCGATGAAGACGCCCCGCAGATCCAGTTCTGGCATCTCCGCCAGGTTGCCGCCCAGCTGGGTGACGCTGCCGTCGGGCAACACCACCTCCAAGCCGAGTACGTGGTTGCTGGTGACGCCGTACTTGAGGCAGTGCACCCCGCCGGAGTTTTCGGCCACGTTGCCGCCGATCGAGCAGACCACCTGACTGGAGGGATCCGGCGCGTAATAGAAGCCTTCACCGGCCACGGCTCGGGTTACCCAGCTATTGATCACACCCGGTTGAACCACCACCTGCCGGTTGGGCAGGTCCACCTTGAGAATCGAACGCATGCGGCTGGTGGCGATAACCAGCGCCTCCGATTCGGCGACAGCCCCACCGGAGAGGCCCGTGCCACTGCCCCGGGCCACGAAGGGCACGCCGTTGTCGGCACAGAGCTTCACCACCGCCGCCACCTGCTCGGTGGTCTCCGGCAGTACCACCAGCGGGGGCTGGTGGCGGTGGAGGCTGAGGCCGTCACAGTCATAGGCCAGCAGCTCCTGACGGGCTGCCACCACGGTTCTGGGCGGTAGCAGGTTGAGCAGCCTGCGCTGCAGTCGGGGCCAATCGATGCGGGGCCCGTCGCCGGTCACTGGATCCGCTGGGGCTGCTGAATCTGCAACCTACCCAGTCAGCGGTCGCCGAGGCAGCTACCGGGATGGGCAGGTTCTGGGTAAAGATGGAGGTTGGTCTTCTCCGCGGATCGCGCCTTGATCTCGGCTTCCGTTACTGCTCCTGCTTTCAACACCACCCGCTCGCAGGAGATTTTCAGCGACGCCCTGAAACTGATGCCGGGTGGCGTGAGTTCACCGGTGCGGGCCTTTCGCTCGGTGGGTGGTCAGCCAATTGTCTTTGATCGCGTTAAGGGCGCCTACGCCTGGGATGTGGACGGCAACCGCTATATCGACTATGTGGGCAGCTGGGGCCCGGCCATCTGTGGCCACGCCCACCCCGAGGTGATCGCCGCCCTGCATGACGCCCTGGAAAAGGGCACTAGTTTCGGCGCCCCCTGCCTGTTGGAAAACCAGCTGGCCGAACTGGTGATCGATGCGGTGCCCAGCGTGGAGATGGTGCGCTTCGTGAACAGCGGCACCGAGGCCTGCATGGCCGTACTGCGGCTGATGCGGGCCTTCACCGGCCGCGACAAGCTGATCAAGTTTGAGGGCTGTTACCACGGCCACGCCGACATGTTCCTGGTGAAAGCGGGCTCCGGGGTGGCCACCCTCGGGCTGCCCGATTCCCCTGGCGTGCCCCGCAGCACCACCGCCAATACCCTCACCGCCCCCTACAACGACCTGGAGGCGGTCAAGGCCCTGTTCGCCGAAAATCCAGGCGAAATCGCCGGTGTGATCCTTGAACCGGTGGTCGGCAATGCCGGCTTCATCACCCCCGAGCCCGGCTTCCTGGAGGGCATCCGCGAAATCACCCGCGACAACGGCGCTCTGCTCGTGTTTGACGAGGTGATGACCGGCTTCCGCATCAGCTACGGCGGTGCCCAGGCCAAGTTCGGCATCACCCCAGACCTGACCACCCAGGGCCAGGTGAGCGGTGGTGGCCTGCCCGTGGGTGCCTACGGCGGCCGCGCCGAGATCATGGCGATGGTGTCGCCAGCAGG
>CANHSW010000314.1 GCA_947463165.1 Cyanobacteriota bacterium | reverse complement strand
TCCCGCAGCAGACGACGAATCCGCTCCCGCGACAGGCCCAGGGCCAGCAGATCAAGGGGCCGGGCCCGGTTGAGATCCAGGGGTGGCGGCGAGGAGTTGCTGGTGGGGGCTTCGCCATACCAGCGGAATTCCAGCAGCGGCAACCAGGCCTCCAGCTGGGATTGGCTGAGCTCCAACAAATTTTTGAGATCCTCCGGGCCGCTCAGTTGCACACCGCCGGCCTGGAGCCGCAGCAGCAGGTCGAGCTGGGCGGTGCTGAGGCCCGGCAGCCGGCCCCAGTCGGCCCTGGTGGCGCGGTTTACATCCAGGCGCCAGCCGAGGGCGGCGGCATGGCGCACCTCGGCGGCATCGCGCAGGCGCAGGGCTGGATTTTGGCTCAGCTTCAGGGCCAACAGCTCCCGCTCCACCAATTCCCGCTCATGCAGTTCGCGATCTAATGGCTGCCCCTCCAGCGGCCGCTGATCGGGATTGAGCTGGCCAGCCTGGCCTTTCTCTGCCGATGGGGAAGGGCCTGCGGCTGGGGCTGGAGCTAGCTGACCGGTGGCCAGCAGCAGGCGCCGCGCCAGGGGATCCAGCCAGTGCCGCTGAGCCATGCTGCGGGGAGCGTCTGGGTGCTGTGCAGCGAAGCTAGCGGGGATGCGTGGATCCGTACTCCACTGGCCGTCCATCGATCCCCAGAATCACACCAGCTCCCTGCGGCGCCGTTTCGCCTGGCCCATGGCGTTTTTTGATTCAGAAATTGTTCAAGACGAGGCCAAACACCTGTTTGGCGACTACCAGCAGCTGATGCAGCTGGGCAGTGACTACGGCAAATTTGATCGGGAGGGCAAGAAGCTCTACATCGAGCAGATGGAGTCGATGATGGACCGCTATCGCGTGTTCATGAAGCGCTTCGAGCTATCGGAAGACTTCCAGGCCAAGCTCACCGTGGAACAGCTGCGCACCCAGCTGGGCCAGTTCGGGCTCACCCCCGAAACGATGTTCAATCAAATGCAGCTCACCCTGGAGCGGATGAAGAGCCAGCTGGAGCCCCAGGGCTGAGCTGGTTCGGCTGAACAGGGCCAATGCCTACGATCCGCCCCAGACGCAGGGGCGCCGGGGGCCCGCAAGCACGATGGCCCAAGCCGCCTGGAATCTGCCCACCTGGCTGGAGAGGGGGGTGGCCGATCTGTTTCCCGCCGCCGACCTGGGCACTGGCCCGAAAGCGGAGGGCGCCGCCGACCAATCGCTGGCGGCCCGCCTGGCGGAGGCCGAAGCCGCCGGCCGGCCGCTGCGGGTGAAGTTGGGCATCGACCCCACCGGCTCCGATATCCACCTGGGCCACTCGATCCTGTTCCGCAAGCTGCGGGCCTTCCAGGATGCGGGCCACATCGCAGTTCTCATTATTGGCGACTTCACCGCCCGCATCGGCGACCCCACCGGCAAGAGCGCCACCCGGGTGCAACTGAGCGCCGCCCAGGTGGAGGCCAATGCCGAAACCTATCTGGTGCAGCTGGGTCTGGGTCAGGATCCAGAGCGGGCGCTGTTGGATTTCCAAACCCCAGGGCGGCTGGAGGTGCGGCGCAATGGCGAATGGCTGGCGGGCATGAACCTGCCGGAGGTGATCGAGCTGCTGGGGATCAGCACCGTGGGTCAGATGCTGGCCAAGGAGGATTTTGCCAATCGCTACGGCGGCGGCACGCCAATTTCCCTACACGAATTTCTCTATCCGCTGCTGCAGGGCTACGACTCGGTGGCGGTGCAGGCGGATGTGGAGCTGGGCGGCACCGATCAGAAGTTCAACGTGGCCATGGGCCGCGATCTGCAGCGTCATTTCAGCCAGCGGCCTCAATTTGGCATGTTGCTGCCGATCCTGCCGGGGCTCGATGGGGTGCAGAAGATGAGCAAGAGCCTGGGCAACACGGTGGGGCTTGCCGATGATGCGCTCACCATGTATTCAAAGCTGGAAAAAGTACCGGATGCGGCGGTGGAGGAATATCTAACGCTGCTCACGAACTTGGATTTAGCGGCCCTGCCCAGCAATCCCAGGCAGCGTCAAAAGGCGATGGCTCTGGCTGTAACCGCCAGCCGCCATGGCGAGTTTGCCGCCCTGCAGGCCCAGGCGGATGCGGGCAATTTGGTGTTGCGGACCGATGCCGATGGTTCCAGTTCCGACGCAGCGGCAGGCGGCGCATCGGTTCCCGACGCCTCCCTGGCGGCGGTGAACTTCCCGGCCAAGGCCTTCTATCTGCTCAGCGCCGTAGGCATCTGCACCAGCAGCGAGGCCCGGCGGCAGATCCAGAACGGCGGCGTACGGCTGGATGGTCAGAAGCTCACCGATGTCAACCAGCTGTTTAGCGATGCCAGCGAACTGGAGGGCAAGGTGCTGCAGCTGGGCAAGAAGACATTTCGGCGGCTTGTGAATTAAATGTCGGCTGGTGAATTAGCCGTGTGGTTAAGGGCCGCTCAGGGGCCGCCGGGGTTGGCTGCTGGGGCCTTTCAGCAGCTGCCGCTGGAGCCCTAGCGGCGTTCGGTGAGAATTGAATGAGGCCGAGATGAAGCCATGGCAGAGCTGTTGCCCACTGCCGCGGAGCGGCTCACCGCTGCCGCCGAGCGGCTGATTGTGGCTCTCGACGGCATGGGAGCTGAGCAGGCGCTGGCCCTGGCTGCCGCGATTCCCGATTTGCGCTGGGTGAAGGTGGGGCTGGAGCTGTTCACCGCCGCCGGGCCGGAGGTGGTGAGCCAGTTGCGGCAGCAGGGCAAGCGGGTGTTTCTAGACCTGAAGTTCCACGACATCCCGGCCACCATGGCCGGCGCCTGCCGCAGCGCCAGCAGGTTGGGGGCCGAACTGATCACCGTGCATGCCGCAGCAGGCCGCGACGCCCTCCAGGCGGGCCAGGAAGCCGCAATGGAGGCGGCCAGCGCCGCCGGCCAGGTGCCGACCACCCTGCTGGCCGTGACCGTGCTCACCAGCTGGGAGCAGGAGCGCTTTGCCGCCGAACTGGCGATCGCCGAACCGGTTAGCAGCTATGTGCCCCGGCTGGCTGCCCTGGCCGCCAGCGCCGGCATCGGCGGCTGCGTTTGCTCACCCCTGGAGGTGACTGGATTGCGGGAGGCCCATCCGGCCCCCTTTGCCCTGGTGACACCGGGGATTCGGCCGGCGGGGGCCAGCCCTG
>CANHSW010000313.1 GCA_947463165.1 Cyanobacteriota bacterium | reverse complement strand
GCTTCCGGCGACTCTGCGGCAGTAAACACAAGATTGGCTTTATTGATCAATGACTTCTTTTCGGCAATTGTGTGATCATCCCACTTGAGATTGTCCCACTCAGTTTTCCCAATAGCCATCAAATGCTTGCCAGCTAGCATGGGATTTTCAAGAGCTTTTTTCACAGCTTCTAGGCTGATATTGAGATTGTTGAAGCCTTCGAGTATGGGCGAAGTATATCGTTCGCGCCGAGGTTCGGGCACCGAATCAATGATCGACTGGCCCAAGTATTCAAGGTTATCACGATTGATTACGCCGCCCCAGCAACCCTTGCTAGTTTCTGCCCCTGGGATTAGCTTATAGTTTGGAGTAATAGCTGAAAGGAACTGGTTACGGATAAAATCAGGTTCGACCTGGTCGAAGATCACGTGCAGGTTGATACGGCTCCACGATGATGACAGGTATTGTCCATCGGCCCCGCGCTCAACAACTCCCCCGAATTTGTCCAGTCTCAACTCAACCACAGGAAGGAACAGCTCGATGTTTGTCAACCTTCCATTACACTTCTCGCGCAAAATTCGCTCGTACCCATCGACGAATAAATAGTCGTTGATGCCAATGACTTTAAACTCTGGCGGAAGTTTTTCTAGATCCTGGAGGAACGAATCCCAGGCGCATGCATTGTCCCCTGGATAGTTATGTACGAGTGAGTCCGGAGTGTGAACGTGCAGGTCCCATTTTTTCCATGTAGATCCTTCCATCCTAATTGGCGTGCCCATGGTCAATCTTGTGAAGATACTATACCACCTAAGCTTCAACAGAAATCTCTGGCCATGCGCTCTAGATCCGAAGAGGAACGTCCTCTATCAACTTAAGTCAAACCGTCTGGCCACCCCATGCCCCCGCAAGTCATCCCCCCCCTGGCATCTAACAGCAAGTGCACACCGAAGGCATGGAGGAGCAGCTGCGTCAACTCCAGGAAACCCTGATCGCCACCCACGCCATGGATCCCCAGGAAGCCCTGCGCCTGCTGGCCCGGCCAGCGCTACATCCACCACATCGAGCGCGGCAGCAAGGGGCTGCTGTTGGTGCGGGAGGAGAAGAAAGGCGGCGGGATCACGCTGCCGTTCCTGTGCCTCGGCTTCGCCGATTACATGAGCCACCAAGGCGAGCGGCAGAGCTGCGATCCGTTGGCGCCTGCACAAACCCATCCCCGGAGCGTCCGTCCCGGCTTTGGCGGTGGCGGTGTGAGTGGGGATAGCGTCAACGGCAAGAGCTCGTCAGAAGGAGATCACTGAACCTGGGCAAGTGGTCTCATGCCGCCGCCCTCGCGGTGGCCAGACTGGTTTCGCTCAACCCCCGCTGATCCAGGGCCAGCTTCAGCTGGCGCAGATCCTGGCGGGTGAGTTTCCAGGGCCGCTGCAGCACGGTGGTGAACACCACACCGCCACTGGCCCGGTTGAGTAGTGCGCGCAGGTGTTCGCGACTGGCGGCCTGCAGGGGCGTTTGGCCGAGGATGTCGGCGCAGCGCTGGAACTGGCCGAAGAGTTGGTCGTCTAGATCGTTGCGATCGGTGAGCACCACCAGGGTGGGGTTTTGCATCGCTGGATGGCGCACGATGCGGGCGGCATAGAAGAGCATCGAGAAGCTCTTGCCACTGCCCTGGGTGTGCCACACCACCCCGGCGCGGCGGTCGCCCAGCTGACCGCCCAGGGTCCGGGCGGCGGGGCCCAGGCCGCTAGCGCGCACGGTTTCCTGCACCGCTGCATTCACGGCGTGGAACTGGTGGTAGCCGGCGATAATCTTGCGGGTGGCGCCCGAATCCGGGTCTTCCTCAAAGACGATGAAATGCAGCAGCAGATCAAGGAACCGCTGTGGCTCGAACACACCACGGATGAGCGTTTCCAGTTCCAGGGCTGTGGCAGGTGCGATGGCCTCGCCATCGACGCTGCGCCAAAGCTTGAACCACTCTTGATTAGTCGTGATTGAGCCAATGCGGGCCTGCAGCCCATCGCTCACCACCAGAACAGCGTTGTAGCTCAGCAGCGAAGTAATCTCGGCTTTGTAGGTTTGCAGCTGGGCGTAGGCGCTCCAGATCGTGGTGCCTTCATCGGCGGCATTTTTGAGCTCGATCAGGCCGAGGGGCAACCCGTTGAGGAACACCACCAGATCGGGCCGGCGGCTGTGCTGGCCATCGCTGATCAGTGGCTGTTCTGGGATTCAAACCCCTTCCTTTAGGACGGCTTTTCCTGAGCCTCCACATACTCCCTGAGCCGTTCAATCGGGGTACCGCCAGCGGAAGCGGCGAAGTAGTTGGGCGTCCAGAGGTGTGCGCCACGGACTGCCAGCTCAGGGAAATCCTTGCGCAGCATCCGACTGCTGACGCCCTTGAGGTGGTTTACCAGCGTTAAGACCGAGATCGTCGGCGGGTACTCGACCAGCAGCTGCCCGTCCCCCACCACCAGCAAAGTTGTTCGCCTCGCCGTTCAGCTCCAACAGCTAGACACCCATTTTCTCTGCGACGCCCAAAAAGACTCCGTGCATCCGCTTCAGTGCAGCGTCGCCCAAGCTTTTTTGCGGCATTTATAAACAAATACCAAGGGAAAAATCGGCCTCGAAATGCTGTGTCTACCTCGTCTGAGTGGTGGTTGCGCCATTGCACCGCAACGTTGGCATGATGGTTGGTGTGAAGCAACGCTACCGCTACCACCTCTACCCGCACCCCCATCAACAGATGGCGCTGGCAAAGTCGTTTGGCTGTGCGCGGGTGGTTTGGAACGACGCCCTGGCCAAGAGCCGTGAGCTCTATGCCACAGGCGAGAAGACCAGCTATCCCGTGCTGGCAAAACTCTGCATCACTCAGGCCAAGCAAACCCCTGAAAGGTCCTGGCTGTCAGGCCCCAGCAACGTGGTGTTGCAGCAATCTGTGCGCGACCTGGATCAGGCGTTCCGCAACTGGTGGGCCAGCCTGAAGGGCAAGCGCAAAGGGCCCAAGGTGCAGGCGCCTCGCTTCAAGAAGCGTCGTGGGACTCAGTCGATCCGCTTCATGTCGCACGTCTTCCGCACGGGAGAACGGTCGCTGACGCTCAGCAAGATCGGCCCAGTGCCGATCGAATGGAGCCGGGATCTGCCATCAGATCCCAGCAGCGTCACGGTCATCCGCGATGCCAGCGGGCGCTACTTCGCCTCCTT
>CANHSW010000312.1 GCA_947463165.1 Cyanobacteriota bacterium | reverse complement strand
CAGCAGGTTGGGGGCCGAACTGATCACCGTGCATGCCGCCGCCGGTCGCGATGCCCTCCAGGCGGGCCAGGAAGCCGCATTGGAGGCGGCCAGTGCCGCCGGCCAGGTGCCGCCCACCCTGCTGGCCGTGACCGTGCTCACCAGCTGGGATCAGGAGCGCTTTGCCGCCGAACTGGCGATTGCCGAACCTTTGGCCAGCTATGTGCCCCGGCTGGCCGCCCTGGCCGCCAGCGCCGGCATCGGCGGCTGCGTTTGCTCACCCCTGGAGGTGACTGGATTGCGGGAGGCCCATCCGGCCCCCTTTGCCCTGGTGACACCGGGGATTCGGCCGGCGGGGGCCAGCCCTGGCGATCAGCGGCGGGTGCTCACCCCGGCGGCGGCGATCGCCGCTGGGGCCAGCCAGTTGGTGAGCGGTCGACCGATCACGGCCGCCAGCGACCCCGCCGCCGCTTTTTCAGAGATCTGCGCTGAATTGGCAACAGCATGAACAGCTTAGTTACCGGAGCCGAGGATTTGCCACTTATCCCCTCGGCGCTTACCCCTATCGACACCGATCTATTGGCGGCGGTTTGTGCGGCGGCGGCGGCCAGTCCGCGCCTGCGCAGCAACCACAACCTGCATGGCCTTGGCGATCTGGTGCAGCGCTTTCTCAATGCCCTGCAGCCGGGCACCTATGTGAGACCCCACCGCCATCAACGCCAGGATCCGGCGGCGGGCTTTGAATTTGTGCTGGTATTGCAGGGGTCCCTGGGCCTGTTGCTGCTAGATGCCAGCGGCGCGGTAATCGAGCGGCGAGTGATTGCCGCTGGCGCGCCCCTGCGGGGGGTGGAGTTGGCCACTGGCAGCTATCACACCCTGGTGGCACTGGAGCCAAACACGGTGATGTTTGAGCTCAAACAGGGCCCCTACGACCCCGCCAACGACAAGGATTTCATGGCTGGTTTCCCCCTGGAGGGCACGCCGGAGGCCAGGTTGCAGGAGCAGGCCTGGCGGGCAATGTTTAGCTGAAAGCAAGCCTCAGCTGAAAGCAAAATTCAGGCCATGGCCACTCTCAAGCCACGGCCACCCTCAGGCCACCGCCACTCTCAGGCCACGGCCACCAGCACCCGGTGGCGTGGATCGCAGGCTTCTCTTCTCAGGGAGTGGAAGCCGGCTGCCTGTAGGGCCGCCGCCATATCCAGGCTGAAGTATTGCTCCAGGTAGGGCTCGGTGCTCTTGAGCAGGGTGGCGATCGGGGCCGGCAGGCGGCGGATCAGCTCGGATTCCGGGTCTTGATCCACCATGGCCAGCACGCCGCCGGGCCGCAGCAACCGATGGGCTTCTGAGAGCACGGCGGCGGTGGCGCTGCTGGGCAGCTCATGGCAGACAAATTCCAGCGTGATCAGCTCATAGCTGGCGGTGGCCAGGCCGCTGGCTTCGGCGGCGGCATGGTGCCAGGCGGCGATCGGCCGGGCTGGTGCCGCCTCCGCTTCTCTAGCCCGGGCTACGGCCAACATTTCGGGGGAAAGATCCAGACCTTCCACCCGCACATCGGCAGCTTCCCTCTCATCTAGCCAATCCTTGAGCGATCTGGTGCTTACCCCCACCGAGCAGCCCAGATCCAGGGCCCGCCGCACCGGCAGGCTGAGGCTGGGGACGATAGCGGCCATGATCGCGGCCCGCAGCCGCTGCTGGGCCTGGCTTGGGCTGAGCAGTTCCGCCGGCCAAATCCGCAGGGCCATGGCATCGGTGGCCTGTTCCGCTTCGCAGGCCGCCTGCCAACAGAGGTTGCCCAGCTGGTAGGCGTGGAAGCGGGCCCGGTAGTAGCTGGGCGTTGAAGTAGCTGGATCGCCACTGCTCTGCAGCAGCGGTGTGGCCTGGGCTCGCAAATGTTCCCGCCTGGCCCGCCAATCGATACCGCGGCGCTCCGCGGTGCGAATGATCAGCCGCCGGGCCTGCCAAAACAACAGCTGCCGCAACGGCTCCAGGGCCAGCAGCCGCTCGATCAACCAGCCAACTGGATGGCCGCTGGCCACCCAGTTGGGCGGCGTCTGGCTAGGGCTGGGGCCAATAGGCGAGCCAGTGTTGGTGGCAGCTGGGGACAAGGCATTGCTGGGAGCTGGCGGCCATTCTCCCGCTGCCCCTGGCCAGAGCAGCTATCGGATGGAGGCTTCAAATTGTGGGCTCAGCCCTGGGGCCCAGTCCATAAGCCCAGCAGACAAGCTCAACCTATAAGCCAACCGGTGTGGCTGGTCAACCTGGGGCGCCTGCCCAACCTGGCTGGATTGCCCCAGCCAGGTTGGCTTAGCGAAGCTCTAGAAAATCTGAGCCACAACCAATGGAGCCCCGATGCCGCAATGGGTCTCAGCTGGCATTAAAGCCGAAATTTGAGCCCTCAGAGCGTGAGGCACAACTCATCTCTGCTGGCGCCAGAACCGCTGGCGCTTGAGCCGCTGATACCAGCGCTGCTGGGACCATTGCTGCTGACCAAGCCAAACTTCTCGCGGATGCGCTGCGGTAGTTGCCGCGAGAAAGGAATGCGGGGCATGGGCAATTCATCCATGGTTTCAGATGATCCATAAAGGCTTATGTAGTTGTAGTAATTATTCCAAGCCACCCTGGTTAGCTCCCCATCGCGGTAGGTTGGTAGATAGCTCTCGGTGAGCAGGTCGTTGGCCCACACCAGCACATGCTGATTAAATTCCAGGGAGTAGTAGGTGAAGGAATCGGCCTCTTCTTGCTCAGCCAGGGAGCTGTGCTGTTCACATTGGTGGCGCTGATCGTATTCGCTGAGCTGCTCCAGTTGATAGATTGACTGGCCATTGATCAAGGCCTGTGCTTCCACTAGGCAATCGCCCAGGGCAAAGGCATGGCTGGGGGTGCAGTAGATATCCGCCGAGGGCAGATTGTGGCCAAATACCAGCGCCTGGATGCGGATTGGCATCCTGCCGCTGGCCTTGAGGCTATTCACATGGCGGGAGGAAATGCCCAGGAACTTGAGCGGTAGCGGGCCATCATGGGTGAGCACTAGATCGCCAATTTGTAACTCTTCTACTGGGCGATTGCCAGAGGGGGTGCGGATCAGGGTGCCGGCGGCGAGGCAGTTGACCGGGTTGGCATCCGGATCTGTATAGGGCTCAGGATCGGGATCGGGTTCGACATTGCCATTGTCGAAATTGATATCAGCATCGGAGTTGGCATCAAGGTCGTT
>CANHSW010000311.1 GCA_947463165.1 Cyanobacteriota bacterium | reverse complement strand
TCCCCCAGCTCCGCTCGTCGTCACCGATCAGCAGATCAGCCAGTTCGCCCTTGAACTTCCCCCGGTTGCTCAGGCCGCCGAACTGGCCATTGAAGACACCGACGACTTCGAGCTGGCCGACGACACCGCCATGGAACAGCCCAGCGCCGCTGCTTTTGATGGCGGCGATGGCGAAGACAGCGAAGATAAAGACAGCGACGAAGTTGGTGGTGTTTACGGGGCGAAAGACGATGGCGATCAGCTGGATGAAGAGGGCGACGAACGAGACGACGATAAGGAAGAAGGCGATGAGCTGGATGAAGAGGGTGACGAGCTAGACGACGATGAGGAAAACGGCGATGAATTAATTGGAGATGAAGACGAGGAGTTGCTGGCGGTAGCAGTTACCGAACAGCGCCTGCAGCCGGTCAGTTGCCAGCCGTTGAAGGATGCGCCGCTGCCAGCCAGCGTCTACATGCTGGTGGACAAGACTGTGGAGCTGGAGGCCCGCCCGCTGAAGGAGTTTCCGGAGTTGGGGCTGCTGCCCCCCGACGAGGAGGAGCTCCAGGCGCTACAGGTGTTCGTCAATCCCCGCCAGGCCAAGCGCCACTGCGGTCGCAGCCAGCGGGTGATCAAAATTCCCGATACCCGCATCTTTGAGCGCACCGCCAGCCATCTGCTGGCCCAGGGCATCAGTCGCCTGGTGATCGAGAACAGTCTTTATTCCCTGCCAGGCGCCTGATCTTCGCTGGGCACCAACAGCGCTGCAGCTACGCCACCACCCACCACGCCGATCACCAGAGCCACCCCCACCAGGAATCCCACCGGCAGCGGTGCCGTGCGGCCGGTGCCGAGGTTGAGCCGGGGGCGCTGCTCCAGGTTCTGGGCTCCTAAGCAAAGGATCAACAGCAGCAGTGCTCCACCCAGAAAACTGGCGAGCAAGAGTCGCAGGCGCAGCAGCATTGAGAGGGCTCCAGTCGCCTCGGCTGATGGGGAGTTTGGCCGATCACCACCGCCCATGGGCCATTCGGCGCCATGGCCAGCGCCGAACGCTGCTCTCTGGCGCTGATTGGCAAATTCGCAACAGGGCACCGCCAGGGGATTTATTCGGCGGCTGAATCGCCATGCAGCAGGGCATAGAGGGCGCGCCTGTTGTGACCAGTGCTCTCCGCCAGCAAACGGGCCGCGTCCTTGCGGCTGTGTCCAGCTGCGATCAGTTGCTCCAGTTGCAGCCTGAGGCTCTCTTCCTCCCAGACCGCCGCTGGCGGCTCCGGCGCTCCGCCCAGCACCAGCGTGCATTCCCCCAGCGGCGCAATCTGGCGGAAGTGGGCCAGGGCGGCGCTCACCGTGGGCCCCACCTGTTCCTCATGGCGTTTGGTCAGCTCCCTGGCCACCCGCAGCGGTCTATCCCCCAGCAGCTCCAGCAGATCTTCCAGCAGCTCCAGCAGTCGATGGGGCGCCTCGAACATCACCATCGTGCGGCGTTCTGCCAGCAGTTCCTGCAGCCTCTGGCGGCGCTGGCTGGATTTGGCGGGTAGAAACCCCTCAAAGCAGAATCTTCCGCTCGGCAGACCGCTGCTCACCAGGGCCGTGGTCACAGCCGAGGGGCCCGGGATGCAGACCACCGGCCGCCCTGCCTGCCGGGCAGCGGCAACCAAAGCCTCACCGGGGTCGGAAATTCCAGGCAAGCCGGCATCGCTGACCACGGCGATGGCCTCTCCCGCCTCCAGAGCGGCCAGCAGCTCCGGGATGCGGCTGAGTTGGTTGTGCTGGTGGAAACTCAACAGCGGCGGACCGCCCGCGGCGCGGCTGAGGCCCAAATGGTGCAAAAGCAGGCCACTGCGGCGGGTATCTTCACAGGCGATCCGCTGCACCCCGGCCAGCACCCGCTGCGCCCTGGGCGTCAGGTCACCCAGATTGCCGATTGGGGTGCCCACCAGGTACAGCACCCCGGCGACAGGTTCGCTGCCGTCGGTCAAAATGCTCATCAGCGGTGCTCTGGCGCCGGTTGTTTTCGAATCACATGATGCCGGCTTCCCTGGATCGTCCAGCTGCCAGTCCCCTGCCGGCTGTGCCACTCCCCGCAGGCGTGTCGATCGAACAGCTGCTGGTGGAGTTGCGCCGGCTCAGTTGGGGCGCCGCTGACATCCTGCGGGCCTATGGCAGCGGGCAGCAGCCCCCCTACGGCTTCCCATCTGCACTGAGCGTGGAAGACGGCGGCGATGGCCCCGTCAGTGCCGCCGACCTGGCCGTGAATCAATGGCTGTTGGAGGGCCTGGCGGCCTCCTTTCCCAGCGCCGGCTGGATCCTGCTCAGTGAGGAGACGGCCAAGCAACAGCTCACACCGGGCCATCCCCTGGATACCGAGTGGCTGTGGATTTTGGATCCCCTCGATGGCACCAAGGATTTTCTGCAGGGCACAGGCGAATACGCCGTGCATCTGGCGCTTGCCCATGGGGGTAACCCCGTGCTTGGGGTGGTGATGCTGCCTGAGATGGAGCAACTCTGGATGGGCCTGCTCGCGGCGGACGGTACGGGCAGTGCCTGGTGCGAAAACCGGGCCGGCGACATCGTGCCGGTGAGCTTCAGCCACCGGCGTGCCTGCCCTGAGCTGGTGCTCGTGGCCAGCCGCAACCACCGCGATGCCCGCCTGGAGCAGCTGCTGGAGGCCCTGGGCCTGGGAGAGACCCGCGCCATCGGCAGCGTGGGTGGCAAGGTGGCCACCATCCTGCGCGGCGAGACGGATTTGTATATCTCTCTTTCGGGGCGCAGTGCCCCGAAAGACTGGGATATGGCGGCCCCCGACGCCGTGCTGCGCGCTGCCGGAGGCTGTTTTACCCATGCCGACGGCCGCCCCCTCCGCTACAACACCGGCGATGTGCGCCAGGCTGGCTGCTTGATCGCCAGCCACGGCCCCAGCCATGCTGAACTTTGCAGCAAAACGGCAGAGGCCATGGCCGTTATCGACCCCGACTTTGCCCTGTAAACCAAGTTTTTTGGGGCAGCTCGAAAAATTGGCCATCCAACGCTTACCAGGCGGATAGAGATACAGTGACTCGGGCTTTCTAGAGCTTCCTTTGCTTTTTAGCGAAATCCGAATCAACCAGAACGGGCACAATGAATAAGAAAATAACACAAAGAAAAAGCCAGGTATCAGCAAGCTGAGCCCTGGCTATAAGTGCTGATTAGGCCGGAAATCTTCTAACTATGAAGTTT
>CANHSW010000310.1 GCA_947463165.1 Cyanobacteriota bacterium | reverse complement strand
TGGAGTCTCCCGCACCCAGCGCCCCCGCAGTCGCACGATCAGCTCCAAGATCAGCACCGTGGCCAGCACCATCGCCGGCCGGCCGCCGGGCATGCGCCAAAGCAGATAGGCGGTGACGTTGTTGCCGGCATAAAACCCCAGCAACAATGCCAAGATCAGGGCGCTGCGGCGACGCCAACTGCCCCGCAACTGGCCGAATAGCGCCGCGGCCAAAGCCTTGGCGAAACGCTCGAAGCGGGTGCTCTGGCGAACTAATCGAACCATGGCCGCCTCAACCGCGCCCGGCGACGAGTTGCTGGAGATAGGCCAACCCCACTCCAGCCGCTGCGCAGGCAGGTCCGCGGATCACCTCAGCGCCGGGCCCAAAACCCTGCACCACCGCCAGCGCCGAGTCATACCGTTGCATCGACTCGCGGCTGCCGTAGTGGCTGAGGCTAATCACACAGCCCAGGCCAGCCGCCGTGGCAGCCTGCAGCCCATTGCCCGTGTCCTCGATGGCCAAGGCGGCGGCGGGCGGTAATTCCAGCCGCTCCATCGCCAGTAGATAGGCCTGGGGATCGGGCTTCTTGCGGGCGACATCCTCGCCGCAAACCCATAGTTCCAGGGCTTCCGCCAGGGAGCCGAGGCAACGGCGCACCAGGGCGGTCACGGCCGATCGGCCACTGGTGGTAACCAACGCCTGGCGCAGCCCAGCCGCGTTGGCCGCCGCGATCATGGTGGCAACTCCAGGCTTGAGTTGAATGGCGCCCGCCTCCACAAGGGCGCTGTAATGGAGTTGCTTGGCGGCCTGAAGGCGCTCCAGCTCCTCTCGATCCGGGGCGGTGCCCCTCAATTGCTGCAGAGCAGCAGCGATGCGCTCCTTTCCCCCGGTGATGGCTAGCCGGCTGCCGTACTCCTCGGCATCCCAGTGCAGAGCTATCGACGCCTCGCGAAAGGCGGCATTGAAGGCGATGCGGTGCCCATCCCGTTCGGTCTCGGCCAGGGTTCCATCCACATCCCAGAGGAGGGCCCGCAGCGGGGAACTAACTGCAGAGACCATCGGCTCCTGATCCGCTCACCGTGACTGAAAACCCTAGGTGCAGCACCACCGGCAAAACCGATAAGCCGGGCAAGCCAGCAGAATGCCCCCAACGGCCAGGGTATGCGCTGCTCAATTCCACATCCGAGCAACGCTGGCAGCTACCCGCGCCCCTGCCAGATCCGCAGGCATTCCTCAGCTCCCTCGGGCCAGAGCTAGCCCAGCTGTTGCCCCTGGAGCTGGCGGTGCTGCTGCACAGGCGCGGTCACGGCACGGCCGCTGCCATTGAAGCCCTGCTGGATCCGCCGGCGGCCCCCTCTGCCCGGCGCCACTTTGCCGACCTCGCCGTGGCGGTGAAGCGGTTGATCAGCTGCTGCAAAGCCGGGGAAGCGGTAGCTATCTGCGGCGACTACGACGCCGATGGGATGACCAGCACGGCCCTGCTGGTGGGGGTGTTGCAACGGTTGGGGGCGCGCCCCCTGGCGGCGATCCCCAGCCGTCAGGACGATGGCTATGGACTGAACTGCTCCATGGTTCAAAGATTGGCGGACCAGGGCGTTCGCCTGCTGGTGACCGTCGATAACGGCATCGCCGCCGCGGAAGCGCTGCAGCTGGCCCAGAAGCTGGCGGTGGAGGTGATCCTCACCGACCACCACACTCTGCCGGCTGAGCTGCCGCCCTTCCTGGCACTGCTGCATCCGGCCGTCACCCCAGCCAACTCGCCCTTTCGCGGCTTGGCGGGAGTGGGTCTGGCCTATGTGCTCGCCGCCGACCTCTGCCGCCAGCTCAAGCGCCAGGACTGCCTGCAGGTGGCTCTGAATTTGTTTTGCATCGGCACGATCGCCGACATGGCGCCCCTGATCGGTGTCAACCGTCGCTGGCTGTTAGATGGTCTACCCCGGCTGGCCCATAGTTCCCTGCCGGGCCTGCAAGCCCTGCGCCAACTGGCCGGCCTGGGGGAGAGCGGCCTCGATGCCCAGGCCGTGGGCTTTCAAATTGCCCCCCGCATCAATGCCGTGGGTCGGCTTGGCGATCCCAGCCTGGTGGTGGAATTGCTCACCACAGAAGATGAGGAATTGGCTCTGGAAAGAGCCCAGGACTGCGAGGCCCTCAACCGCCAACGCCGCGAACTGTGCCAGGCGATTGAAGCGGAAGCCCTGGCCCTGATCGAGGCCGATGGCAACCACAGCTCCCCATTCCTGCTGCTGGCCCAGGGCCATTGGCACCATGGCGTAATCGGCATCGTGGCAGCCAGGCTGATGGAGCGCTTCGGGCTGCCGGTGGCCCTGCTGGCGGGCGAAGGCAATGGCCTGTTGCGGGCCTCCGTGCGGGCACCCCGGGGTTTTGCCGTGGATGCAGCCCTAACTGCCTGTTCAGAGCTGCTGGAGCGCTACGGCGGCCATCCGGCGGCGGGGGGCTTCACCGTGAAAGCCGAACGGGTCAGTGCCCTGCATGGGCAGCTCAACCAATTGGCCGAGCACTGGATTGAGCAGCAGGCGGGCAGCCCGGCGGTGGAGCCAGAGGTGCTGTTGCCGCTGCAGCGCATCGACTATCAATTTTGGCAGGCCCTGCAGCGGCTTGAACCCTTTGGGATCGGCAATCCCCAGCCGCTGTTCTGGAGTAGTGGCTGCTTGGTGAGCAGTCAGAAACTACTTAGGGGCGGCCACCTCCAAGTTCAGCTGCGCCAGGGGGATACCGAGCTGCGGGCGATCGCCTGGCGCTGGGCTGGCGATGCCAAGCTGCCGGCGGTGGTGGATGTGGCCTACCGGTTACGCCTCGATAACTGGCAGGGCAAACAGCGCCTGCAACTGGAACTCCAGGCCCTACGCGGCTCCGCCCTAGGCGCCGATGGCAATGGAGTGGTGGTGCTGCAAAGACGCAATCGCCGCTATTGGTGCCATCGCCAGGGCGAGATGTTAGTGATTCGAAACTCTGACGGAGCCGAGATTCGCCGTCCCGCCCCTAAATCAGGCGCCGGCATATCTCCTAACAACTCTACTTTAAATACCATCAAATCAACCGCCAACAATACTGCATCTACCAATGCCACATTGACCAATGGCGCATCCACCAATACTCCATCTGCCAACATTTCGCCCTCCAATACTACATCTACCAATGCTCCATCCTCCAATGCTGCGCCTACCAACACTTCGCCCCCCAATGCCGCATCTGCCAATA
>CANHSW010000309.1 GCA_947463165.1 Cyanobacteriota bacterium | reverse complement strand
CCGCTTCTCTTCTGGGCGCGGCGCAGTAAGTAGGCCTAAGCCGAGCCAACTCGCGCCAACAAAGCCACCAGATCATCCAGGCGCAACTCGGCTTCACCCCCTAAACCCTTGCCCCCTAAACCACCGCCATCTACAGCCTCGCCATCTGCACCCTCGCCGCCAGCCGCAGCACCAGGCCGCTGCTGCCGCAGGGGTTTAAGCCGCACCAGACCCCGCTCCAGTTCGCTGTCCCCCAGCACGGCGGCCCAGCGGGCGCCGCTGCGGTCGGCCCGTTGGAATTGCTTTTTGAAGGCGGCACCACTGGCGTCCAGTTCCACCACCAGCCCAGCGGCGCGCAGCTCCCGGGCCAGCCGCAGCGCCGCCAGCTCCGCCGCCGCGCCCCGATTCACCACGTATAAATCCGGCACCGCCGCGGCCAGATCGTTGGCGGCGGCATCCCCCTGGGCCAGTAGCAACACCAGTCGCTCCATCCCCAGCGCCCAGCCGATCGCCGCAGTAGCGGGGCCGCCCAGCTGCTGCACCAGGCCGTCGTAGCGGCCGCCACCACACACGGTTGCCTGGGCGCCTAGCTGATCGGAGGTTATTTCAAATGCTGTGTGGCTGTAGTAATCGAGGCCTCGCACCAGCCGGGGATTGAGCTGGAACGGAATTTGGAGGGCGGTCAGCCCCGCCTGCACCTGCTCAAAACGCTCCCGGCTCTCGGGGGCCAGGCAGTTGAGCAAACTGGGGGCCTCCACCAGCAGGGCCTGGGTGGCGGGGTGTTTGGAATCGAGAATCCGCAGCGGATTGCGTTCCAGCCGATCCTGGCCATCAGCATCCAGCAGCTCGCGGTGCACCTGCAAAAAGTCCACCAGCTGCTGGCGGTAATTGGCCCGGTCTGCGCTGGTGCCCAGGCTGTTGAGCTCCAGGGCCAGGCCCTGCACGCCCAGGTCTGCCAGCAGATCCCAGGCGATGGCGATCGCCTCCACATCGGAGCGGGCATCGGCAAAACCGAGCATCTCCAGGCCGATCTGGTGAAACTGGCGCTGCCGGCCGGCCTGGGGGCGCTCGTAGCGGAACATCGGGCCGCCATACCAAAGCCGCTGGGGCCCCTGGCTGAGCAGGCCGTGCTGCAGGGCGGCCCGCACCACAGAAGCGGTGCCCTCCGGTCTCAGGGTGCAGCTGCGCTCCCCCCGATCCAAAAAGCTGTACATCTCCTTGCCCACCACATCGGTGGCCTCGCCGATGCCCCGGGCAAACAGCTCGGTTACCTCCAGCAACGGCGTGCGGATCTCGCTCACCCCCGCCCGGCGGAAGTGCAGCCGGGCCCTGGCCTCCAGCCACTGCCACAGGGGGGTGTGCTCGGGCAGCAAATCCACCATGCCCCGCAGACTCTGCAGCTTGTCCACGCCCTGGCTTTCGCTCAGCTACCAGTGTGCGGGATCGACCCCACCAAAGCTGAGACCCCAGTGAATAAGCCCGGTAGCCTTGCGGCAACTGAAGCAAGCCTGCTTGGCAAACCTGCTGATCACCGGAGGGGCGGGCTTCATCGGTAGCCACACCTGCCTGGTGTTACTGGAAGCGGGCCACCAGTTGGTGGTGCTCGACTCCTTCGCCAACAGCTCTCCGGAAAGCCTGCGGCGGGTGCGGGAACTGGCGGGGCCCGATGCCGGCGAACGGCTGCTGCTGGTGGAGGGGGACATCCGCTCCGCTCAAGACCTGGAACGGGCCTTTACCGCCATCAGCACTGCCGCAACAGCCAGCGGTGAAGCGGCTAGCGGTGAATCGACCAGCATCGATGCGGTGATTCACTTCGCCGGGCTCAAGGCGGTGGGGGAATCGGTGGCCAAGCCACTCCTTTATTGGGACGTAAACGTGGCCGGCAGCTGTGCCCTGCTGGCGGCGATGCGCCAACACGACTGCCGCACGATCGTGTTCAGCAGCAGCGCCACCCTCTACGGCATGCCGGAAACGGTGCCGATCCCGGAAACCGCTCCCATCCAGCCGATCAATCCCTACGGCCACACCAAAGCGGCGGTGGAGCAGCTGCTGGCCAGCCTGGCCGCCAGTGAACCCGGCTGGCGCATCGGCTGCCTGCGCTACTTCAACCCGGTGGGCGCCCACCCCAGCGGTCGGATCGGAGAAGATCCCAACGGCATCCCCAACAACCTGTTCCCCTTCGTGAGCCAGGTGGCGGTGGGCCGGCGGCCGAAATTACAGGTGTTCGGTGGCGATTGGCCCACCACCGATGGCACCGGCATGCGCGATTACATCCACGTGATGGACCTGGCGGAGGGTCACCGGGCCGCCCTCGATGTGCTGCTGGCGGAAGAGCCCCAGCTGCTTTGCGTAAACCTGGGCAGCGGCACGGGCAATTCGGTGCTGGAGGTGGTAACCAGCTTTGAAGCCGCCAGCGGCCGGGCCGTGCCCTACCAGGTGGTGGAGCGCCGTGCGGGTGATGCCGCGATCACTGTGGCCGATGCCTCCCTGGCCGCCGAGCGGTTGGGCTGGCGCACCCGCCGCGGCCTGGCCGACATCTGCCGCGACGGCTGGGCCTGGCAGAGCGCCAACCCCAACGGCTACACCGACCCTGTGAGCTGATCCAGTGGGGCCATCCACTTCCAGCGCCCAGCTGCTGCTGGCCGGCGGTGGCCACACCCATGCCCTGGTGTTGCGCCGCTGGGCGATGCAGCCGCACCGCCGCCCCCGGGCTCGCATCACCCTGGTGAGCCGCCATGGCAGCGCCCTCTATTCCGGCATGGTGCCGGGCCTGGTGGCTGGCATCTACCCGCGCTCCGCCTGCACCATCAACCTGCGGCAGCTGTGCCAGCGCGCTGGCGTCATCTACGTGCAGGCGGAAATCGGCGGCCTGGATCCCGAGCGGCAGTTGCTGCTGCTGGAGGGCCGTCCAGCGCTGCCCTACGACTGGCTCAGCCTCAATCTGGGGGCCGTCACTATTTCTTGCGGTGGCGCTGTTGCCGGTGGCGCTGTTGCCGTGAAGCCGCTGGAGCCGTTTCTGGCCTGGTGCGCTGGGCTATCTGCAGCAAATAATTCTTCAGCAATTGATGCCACCGACCGGCGCAGGGTGTGGATTCAAGGCGGTGGCGCCGCCGCCATCGAGCTGGCCTTCGCCCTGCGGGCACGGGGCCTGGCGCCTGAACTGGGGCTGCGGGGGGAGGAGCTGCGGCTGGGCTCCCGGGCGGCCAACCGCCTGGCGGAGCGCTGGTT
>CANHSW010000308.1 GCA_947463165.1 Cyanobacteriota bacterium | reverse complement strand
GCATCAAAAACCAATTTTGGCTGCAGTAGGCCGTCGCTTCCGGCTCGGGCCATGCCGGCCAGGTTGCCATCCGGCCCGAGCACCAGCACCGGCGTATCCGGGGCGTGGGGCTGCAACGGTGGGAAGGCCCGGCCGCAGCGCCAGCCGCCCCACTGCTCCGGCTGCAGTTGCTGGCAGGCGAAATCGCTCAGCACCAGGCGGGGATCCAGCAGCGGCGGCAGACAGCTGGGATCAAGCTGCTCCAAGCTCACCGCCTGGTGCAGTCCCAGGCCCAATGCGGCGGTGCGGCGCAGGCGGGCGAGGCTGCCGCCGCAGCCCAGGGCTGCCCCCAAATCCCGGGCCAGGGAGCGGATGTAGGTGCCGGCAGAACAGTGCACCTCCAGCTCCAGCTCGCCGCTCTGGGCGTCCCAGCCCAGCAGATTCAGCTGGTGAATCGTCACCGCCCGAGGCGGCAGATCCAGGGCCTCGCCGCGGCGGCTGCGGGCGTAGGCCCGCTCGCCATCCACGTGTACGGCGGAAATTTGAGGTGGCCGCTGTTGAATTTCACCGCGAAAGGGTGCCAGGGCCAGCTCCAGCTCAGCGCTATCGAGCTGGGGCACGGGACGCTGTTCCAGCGGCTCGCCCTCTAAATCGTCGGAGCTGGTGGTGATGCCCAGGCGAATCACGCCCCGATAGGCCTTGTCACCGCTGAGGTAGGGCAGCAGCCGGGTGGCGGGGCCCAGGGCGATGGGCAGCACCCCGGTAACCGCTGGATCGAGGGTGCCGCCATGGCCCACCCGCCGCAGGCCATAGGCCCGCCGCACCCGCGCCACGCAGGCGTGAGAGCTGAGGCCGGCGGGCTTGTCCAGCACCAGGAAGCCACACGGAGTGGCGGGACCGCAGGGGGTGGCTGATGTCACACCGGGCTCAGCGGGCCTGGGGCCAGCGGCGCAGCGGTTCAGCCGACGGCAATGTTGATCCGCTTGCGGCTGCGCAGGTCGCGCTTGATCGTGTCGAAGTTGACCACGCCGTCCACCAGAGCGAACAGGGTGTCGTCCGAGCCGCGACCAACATTGATGCCGGGCAGCACGGAGGTGCCGCGCTGGCGAATCAGGATCGAACCGGCGGTGACGCTCTCACCGCCATAGGCCTTGACACCAAGACGCTTGGAGTTGGAGTCGCGACCGTTGCGGGTGGAACCCGTGCCTTTCTTGTGGGCCATGGGGGGAAGGAATGTGTAGGGAACTATTTGAACAGAAAAATAAGGCCGCGTCAGGCCAGGGCTTTGCCGGCCAGCTGGATCGACTCCACCAACACCCGGGTGAGTTCCTGGCGATGGCCGTTCTTGCGGCGGGTTTTTTTCTTATGGCGCATCTTGTACACGATCAACTTGGTACCACGGCGGTGGGCCAACACCTTGAGCTCGACGCTGGCGCCGCTCACGTAGGGCTGACCAAGGCTGACGGCATTGCCGTCGTTCACCAGCAGCACGCTGTCCAGGGTGACGGTGCTATCGACCTCGGCGGCCAGCCGATCGATGTCGTAGTAGCGATTTGGCTGCAGCCAGAACTGCTGACCGGAGGCTTCGACGATCGCGTAGGGACCGCTGCTGGTGATGGGAGTGGATTCGCTCATGGCGGCAATGGTGTGGACAGGCTGACGGAAGATCGCGGTGCCCGGCGAACCCCAGGGGGTTGGGGCCGACGGGGGTCCAGGGCTGAGATGGCCGCTGCCGACTAGGCAGTTGCCGCTGCTGGCGGGGCGATCAGGCCGTCATTTGGCCTGGCGCACACAAACGGAAGACAAACAATGATCCTCGGGTTTTGGCACCGCTTTCGTCAAGATGAGAAGTCATGTCGCGGGGAACCGCCGCGGCCCTCGCTCGTCCCTATCGGCTGTCGATGCCCGAAACGGCCCTCACCATTGCCTGTTTGATCCGCGATCAGCGCCTGCTGGACTGCTGCCGCCTCAGGCTGGGCGACACGGCCCTGCGGCTGGAGCCCCTGGATTTGAGCGCTGATCCGGTGGCTCAGTTGCGCCAGCGCCTCGCTGGCTTTGACGGGCTGCTGCTGGAGCGGGGGGCGCTCGATGCTGAGAACGGCCAGCTGCTGCGCGACAGTGGACTGCTGTTGCCGGCGGTGGTGATCGGCGAAGTTAGCGGCGATATCGACTACCACCCCACCGAGCTGCACCTGCCTCCGGACCAGCTGGAGCAACTGCCCTACAGCATGGACGCGGCTATTTCCGGCTTCCTCCGCAAGGGGCTGGAGGCTGGTAACCCGGCAGCCAGCAGCCCTGGTTGCGAGCAGTTATCCACCCAGGACCAGGATGCGGACCACTGGAAGCCGGTGAGCCGCCTGAAGGGCAGGCTTGGCTATCTGGGGGTTTTTTATAAGCGCGATCCATCCCGCTTTCTGCGCAAGCTTCCCGACCAGGAACGGGAGCATTTACTGGGTTCGCTTGAGCGCACCTATCGGGATTTGCTGTTGAGCTACTTTCGCGATCCGGCGGCGGCGAATCAGGCCTTGGAGAGTTTTGTGAACACGGCTTTTTTCTGTGATCTTCCCGTGACCAAAGCCGTTGAAATTCACATAAAAATGATTGACAATTTCGATAAACAGCTTAAGATGCGAGGGCACAAGAGCGATTTTCTCCAGGACTACCGCCTTGCCCTCATTGATGTCATGGCCCACCTCTGTGAGATGTATCGCCGCTCCATGCCACCAGATTTACCCATGTCCCCCGCCCTTGCCAGCCTGTCTGCCACCAAGGCAGACAGCGCTGCCACAGCTTGATTTTTTGTGTCAGTTATGAGTCCTCGCAAGACCTACATTCTCAAGCTCTATGTGGCGGGCAACACGCCCAATTCCATGCGGGCCCTGAAAACGCTCCGCAATATTCTCGATGAGGAATTTCGAGGTGTATATGCCCTCAAGGTGATCGATGTGCTGAAAAATCCACAGTTAGCCGAGGAGGACAAAATTCTGGCCACCCCCACCCTGGCCAAGATTTTGCCACCACCGGTGCGGCGGATCATCGGCGACCTTTCCGACCGTGAGCGGGTGCTAATCGGCCTAGATCTGCTCTACGACGAGCTCTCGGAAGAGTCAATGTTTGACATCGATGACGAGGTTGTCCACGACGATTTAGCCGAAAACTCAGCGGATACCTCCGCCGATGACTCAGCGAATGATTCTCCTGATGTTTCAGCCGATAGTTCGGCTGATGATTC
>CANHSW010000307.1 GCA_947463165.1 Cyanobacteriota bacterium | reverse complement strand
GTTGGCTGGCCCTGGATGGGGTGGCGGGCTGGCGGCTGCAGCTGTGCCGCCAGCCCTATGCCGGCCCGGAGCGCCTCTGGTTCGTCAATGGCGGTGGCTATGACCCCGCCGCCCTGGCGGAGCTGCATAGTTTTTCGCTACTGGTGGCCAACTCCCGGCAGGCGGCCAGGGCCCAGGCCCGGTCCCAGCTGCTGCCCGGCGCCCGGCTGCGCCACCTAGACGATATCCATCCAATTGTGCAGGTGGACGGCTGGCAGCTGCACCTCAGCGCCGATCCAGAGGCGGGGGCGACACCGCTCCGCCCCGACTGGTTTGGTTATCGCCGCATCGACCAGGTTGACTGAGCCCAAAAACTGCCGCCCTTAATTACCGCCGCACTTAAGTCCCGCCGCCCTAATCATGGGCGCCCTTAATCAGGGGCGCCCCTGGGCAGAAATCGCCCCGCCGCATCAGTCCTCCTCCTCCACCCAGGTGCTGGCCACGTGCAGCTCCTCGAGTTGCTTGCTGGCCACATCGGCGGGGGCCTGGGTGAGCAGACAGCGGGCCTGCTGGGTTTTTGGGAAGGCGATCGTGTCGCGGATCGATTCCTCGCCCGCCAGCAGCATCACCATCCGGTCGAGGCCAAAGGCGATGCCGCCATGGGGTGGGGCGCCCATGTCCAGGGCATCCATCAGGAAGCCGAACTGGCGATTTGCCTCCTCTAGCGGCAGGCCGATCGTCTGCAGCACCTGGCGCTGCAGGGCCGAATCGTGGATGCGCAGGGAGCCGCCCCCCAGTTCCAGGCCGTTGAGCACCAGGTCGTAGGCCTGGGCGCGGGCGGTGGGCAGATTTGCCGCCCACTGGGCCGGATCGCTGCCCAGGTCGTCTGGGTTGGGGGCGCAGAAGGGGTGGTGCAGGGCCTCCAGGCGGTTTTCGTCTTTGTTGAACTCGAACATCGGAAAGTCCACCACCCAGAGGAAGTTCCACTTGTCGTTGTCGCGGTCCTTGGGCACTAACCCCAATTCCTTGGCCAGGTATTGGCGCACCCGGTCCAGGGCCTTGTTCACGGTGGCGGTGTCGCCGGCACCGAACAGCAGCAGGGTGCCGGGCTGGGCGCCGGTGCGCTCCAGCAGCTCGGCTTTGCTGGCCTCGCTGAGGTTGTCCTTGATGGCGCCAATGCTGTCGATCTCGCCGCCCTCGCGCACCCGGATGAAAGCCAATCCACCCGCGCCAGCTTTCTGGGCTTCGCTGAACACATCGCCGCCGGGCTTGATGCGCACATTGCTGATCGCCTCGTTGCCGCCGGGCACGGCGATCACCTTCACAGCGCCGCCTGCCTTCACCGCACCGCTGAACACCTTGAAGCCCATGTCGGCCACCAGGTCGCTCACATTCACCAGCTCCAGGCCGTAGCGGGTGTCGGGCCGGTCGCTGCCGTAGCGCTCCATCGCCTCATGCCAGCTGAGCCGGGGGAAGGGCCGGGGCAGCTCGATGCCCTTCACCGCCTGCCAGATGGCGCAGATCAGCTTTTCGTTCAGCCCCAGGATCTGCTCCTGGTCCATGAAGCTCATCTCCATGTCCAGCTGGGTGAATTCCGGCTGGCGATCGGCCCTGAGGTCCTCGTCGCGGAAGCAGCGGGCCACCTGGTAGTAGCGCTCGATGCCGCCCACCATCAGCAGCTGCTTGAACAGCTGGGGCGACTGGGGTAGAGCAAACCACTCGCCGCCGCAAACCCGGCTGGGCACCAGGTAATCGCGGGCGCCCTCGGGGGTGGAGCGGGTGAGCACCGGCGTTTCCACCTCGATGAAACCCTCGGCCTCCAAGCTGGCGCGGGCGGTGCGGATCGTCAGCGCCCGCAGGCGCAGGTTTTCGTTCATGCGCTTGCGGCGCAGATCCAGATAGCGGTATTTGAGGCGCAGCTCCTCGCGGGTGTTCTCCTCGTCGTGCACCGACACCGGGAAGGGGAGGTTGCCCTTAACGGCATTGAGCAGGGTGATGCTGCTGGCCAGCACCTCAATCGCCCCGGTTTTGAGGTTGTCGTTGATCGATTCGTAGGGTCTGCTACGCACCGCGCCGCTCACCTGGATCACGGTTTCGTGGCGCAGGTGGCCGGCGGCCTCGAAGGCGGCGCTGAACTCGGCATCGCCGGCGCCGAGTTCTGGATCCACGGTGATCTGCACGGTGCCGCTGCGGTCGCGCAGGTCGATGAAGATCACCCCGCCGTGGTCGCGGCGCCGGTCCACCCAACCGCACAGCATCACCTGCTGGCCGGCCTGATCGGCGCGCAGATCGCCGCAACCGTGGCTGCGCATGGGGGAACCCGAAATCAATCGGCGATTTTCCCACGCCGTTCCGAGGCGCCTACCCTCCACTGCACTTGCCATGGCGGCGCCCTCCCCGGATCAGCGCCGATAGAAGGGCCGCTTCACCACCACCGCCGGCTCCGCTTTGCCGCGGATCTCCACCGCCAATTCAGTGCCCAGCCTGGCGAGGCCGGCCGGCACATAGGCCAGGGCAATCGCCTCCTCCAGGCTGGGCGACCAACTGCCGCTGGTAACCACCCCCACCGGTTGACCATCGGCGAGCACCGGATAGCCGTGGCGGGCGATGGCGCGACCCCGCAGCTTCAGGCCCACCAGCCGCCGGCTGGGGCCCTCGGCGCTCTGGCGCTCCAGCACCTGGCGGCCGATGAAGGGCTTGGGCATCTCCAGGTGCACCAACCAGCCCAGGCCCGCCTCCAGGGGGGTGGTGCTGGCATCCAGTTCGTGGCCGTAGAGGTGCATGGCCGCCTCCAGCCGCAGGCTGTCGCGGGCGCCGAGGCCACAGGGGGCCACGCCATCCGCCACCAGCTGCTGCCAGAGGGCGATGCCGGGCTCTCGCTCCAGCAGCAGTTCAAAGCCGTCTTCCCCGGTGTAACCGGTGCGGGCCACAAACACCTGGGCCGCCGCCGCCGCTCCGCTCGCCCCGCCCGCCAGCCGCAGCTCCCGGTGGCCAAAGCGGGGCAGATTCGCCAGGGAAACTCCAGCCAGGGCCTCCAGCCGGGTGGCCGCCTGGGGACCCTGCAGGGCCAGCAGCACGCCGTCGCCCTTGCGCTCGGCCACCGTGATCCCCTTGGCCTCCAGCTGGCTGCGGATCCAGGTCGTGTCCGCTTCGGCACAGGCGGCATTGATCACCAGCAGCAGCTCATGGCTGTTATGGGCAGGCAAGCTGTTATTCGCAGACTGGCTGTTATTTGCAGACTGGCTGT
>CANHSW010000306.1 GCA_947463165.1 Cyanobacteriota bacterium | reverse complement strand
GCGGTAGAAGAACAGCCCTGGGGGAGGCAGACCACACGCAAACCGACGAGGCCGCAGACGCTGCCGGGCAGGGGATGGGAGCGGGAGGCCGAGCGGCAGCTCCTGGGATGATCGAGCCAGGAGCCACCGCGCAGCAGCCTTTTTTTATCTTTATTTTCATCTGAATCTAGCCAGGCGCTGCCATCTTGCGGTATTCCATCATAATTTTTATGCCATTGATCCAAGCACCACTCCCACACATTGCCATGCATGTCGTGGAGGCCCCAGGGATTGGCAGGAAAAGTAGCCACATCGGTCGTCTCTCCCCGATAAAGCCCCTTTGGGCCATCACCGTAAACTTGAGCACCACTGTAATTGGCCAGCTTCGGACTAATCGTTTCCCCGAAATGGAATGGCGTAATGGTGCCAGCTCGGCAGGCATATTCCCACTGGGCCTCACTGGCTAAGCTGTAATAGCGGCCGGTGCGCTGGCTGAGGCGATTGCAAAATTCGATCGCATCTTCCCAACTCACCCCCTCCAAGGGCCGATTCGGCCCCTTGAAATAAGAAGGCGCCAAGTTGAGATCCGGCTGCAGCTTTTGCCAGCCCGCCACCACCTGCCACTGGGCCTGGGTGATCGGCGTCTGGGCCATGAAAAACCCCTGCAATTGCACCTGGTGCTGGGGGCCTTCACCGCCATAACGCCCAGGTTCCTCAGCGGGAGAACCCATCAAAAAGCTGCCGGCCGGAATCTGCACCATGGTGAGCTCCACCCCAACGGCCAATCGCTCCCGGTAGCCCTGCACCTGCAAGGTGCGCTTGTCGATTCGCCATTTTGGCCCGAGCAAACCCCTCAAACCCTGGCGAGCTCCTTGCGCGACAACTGCAGTAGAAACGGAAAGCGATTGCAGTTCTGGCTCTTTTCGTTTTTGGGCTTGCTCTCTCGCTAACCACTCAGCCTCGGCTTTAGCCTTCGATTGGGCTTGGGCCTCCTGTTCACGAGCTTGACGCTCCGCTTGCTCCTGCTCCCGCACTAATCGCTCAGCATCAGCTTTAACCTTCACTTGGGCTGCCATTTCTGCCAACTGTCTATCTATTTCTTCGGCAGACAATAGAATAGTAGCCGGATCAATGCCATGCCGCCGGAGTATCTCCTCCACATCGGGCTCCGCCAGCCTAACGTGCGCCTGCAAATCGCGTAGGTCCTGCCAATCGAGTGCAGATAGGAGGCCCTGGCCCTCTGTTACCAATTCAGCCACCAGAGCCTCAAACTCTGACAACTTCTTGGCATACTCCCGCCAGGGCCCGAGCACTTCCGCTTCAATCTGCTCGGCTTGTTCATCACTGATCTGTTCGTACTCGGGCAAATCTGCTCGCATTTTTTGCAGAATCATGCGTCCAGCCTTATTGATCACACCTCGCCGTCTTTTAGCAAGTTCCTCCACTTTCTGGCGATAGTCAACCCTGGAATCGCGGGGTACTCTGCTCAACCAGATTTCACGGCCCGCACCAGTCGCAATCAATTGGGGCGACATCGTCGGTGCCAACTCCTGCAACCGGGATTCCACGTAATTATGCAGGTCTTTAACATCCACAAAACCCCGTCTCTGGAGGTCGGCAGCGCCGGTGCTGATCCCTTCCACCAAAAAGCGGGTGTACATCGAAAGGCCATCGCCCGCCTCAGGGGCGCTGGAGGTTTCAATTGAGGCAGAGGAGGTGAGCACCGCCTTGCCCTTGCCGCCAAAAGCCTCCAGGTCGATGGCGCCGTCGTCTTTGGCGGCCATGCCATCGGCGAAGGCACCGCTGAAACAGCAATCGAGGATCAGCAGCTGGCGTTGCGATTTGCTCGCTTGCATATAAGCCTGCACATCCCGAGCCCTCACCGTGGAATAAAGCTCTGGCTTGCCCTGCTTAGAATTGATCGACTCACTACAACTGAGCAACAACTGGCGCTGGTTATCGCGAAAACCGTGGCCCGAAAAGTAGAGCAGCAGCAGGTCTTCCGAATCGCGGTTAGCAAACAGCTCTGCCACCGCCCGCTCCATCGGTGTGCGCTGGGGATCCTGCAGCACCACCACCTGATCGTGGGGAAAGCCCCCCAGCTGCGGATCCCGCAACACCTGGGCCAGGGCCTCCACATCCAGCCGGGCGCTAGGGATGGGAGTGAGCCCCTCGCCGTAGGAGCTCACGCCAATCAGCAAGGCGTGTTTGCTGGCCATCTAGACCTGCCGAGCCACAAAGGCCTCGGCGCGATCGAACATCGCCAGCAGGGCCTCTTGATCACTTGCTTCCAATTCCAGCGCCACCGCCTCACCGCTAGCAGTGGTGTGGCTCAGCTTGATCCGCAGAGGTGGCTGGGCTGCTTGGGGAGGCTGAGCTGGCGGGGGCTGGGCTGGCAGGGGTTGATCGATCAGGCGCCTTTTCAGATAGCCCAACACCTTTAAGGCGTTCTTGCCATTCAGCTGGGCGGTGAGCTGCCCCAACAGCAAGCTGCCGATCCCCTTGTCGCCGGGCTGGGGCTGCTCCTGGCCTGGCTCAGCCAGCACCCCCTCAATCTCATTGAGATCGGCCACCAGCTCAGCCACAAAATCATCTGCGGCCTGGCCATCGAAGCTGGCTGCGCTAGAGCCCCCGAGGGCAAGGGTTAGCAGCAGCTCGGTGGCCATCGGCTAGGCAAAGCTGCGGGGAGTGTAGAAGAGACCGGGGGGCAGCAGAGCTCGGGGAGGGAGAGAAGGGGGAGAGGAAGAAGCAGATGGAAAAACGAGGATGTTGTAGTAAGTGATTGGGATCGCTTGCGCTGGAGAGTGCTTAGCCCAGACAAAGCCGGCCCCTGGCTGGCGGGCAATGGGCATGGGAAAGCGCAGCAGATAATCGCTGGTGGGCTATTCCCAAGAGAGGCCTATTCAACGACAAGCCAGAACAGCACTAAGGCAAGCAAACCACACGCAGACCAACGCGATTGTAAAAATAATCGGGCAGGTGGTGGTTGCGGCAAGCCGAACGGCAGAACGCGGGGTTGAGGTCCCAGGAGCCGCCGCGCAGCATCCTTTTATCATTTTTCACAATATTCATATTCACCCATGCGCTGCCATCTGTAGGTGCTCCCCCATAGTTGCGGTGCCATTGATCCAGGCACCACTCCATCACATTACCATGCATGTCGTGGAGGCCCCATGGGTTAGCAGGAAAACCAGCCACATCCGTCGTTTCTTGACGACATGGACCCTTTGGTCCCTGTGCATAGGTGCAATT
>CANHSW010000305.1 GCA_947463165.1 Cyanobacteriota bacterium | reverse complement strand
GAGCGGGTTGTGGCCAGCCTTTGGAGTGGTTGGCAGCTGGTGGGACCCGACGATCGCCAAAGGCATTGGCAGGCGGATCAGCCCCAGGGGGCGGTGCTGGATTTCGGTGGCCTGCGCCAGTGGTTGGCGGGTGAGGCCAGCTGCGTCGGGGTGCGCCTGTTACTCGGTTGGCGGGCCCAGGGCTGCCACAGCGGCGGCCCCAGCGGCATGCAAACCAGTTTGCTGGGCCCTGGCGGCCAGCGGCGCTGCCTGACCAGTGGTTGGGTAGTGGATGCCAGCGGCGAAAGCCGCAGCCTGCTGGGCAAACCGCCAGGGAATTCGCTGGTAAGCGGTGTGGGGGTGGAATGGCTTTTGCAGGTGAGCGATGCGCAATGGCACAGCTGGAGCGACCGGCTGAGTTTCTTTCTCGGTTCGAGCTGGGTGCAACAGGGCTACGGCTGGATTTTTCCGATGGCGCCGGGCCAACTGAAATTGGGGGTGTGCCGGCTGCTGGATCCAGGCCGCCGCCAACCAGCTCTCACTGTGGAGCTACAGCAGTTACTGGCCAGGACGGAGCTCAGCGGTGCTGAGGTGCTGGATCGCCATGGCGGTCGCATCAGCAGCACGATCAACCGGGAAGAGCCCCATGGTCGCGGCCGTTTGCTGGGCCTGGGCGATGCCGTCAGTACCGCCAACCTGTTGGGGGGGGAGGGGATTCGCCACGCCCTGTTGGCGGCTGAGCTGCTGGCGCCGCTGTTGATCGAGGCGGTGCGTCTAGAGGCTGCTGGCCAAGGGCGAAGGGCGGCAAAGTTGTTGCGGCGCTACCCGATCCAGCTACGGCGAGCCCTGGGCTGGCGCTGGAACTTGAGCGGTCGGCTGGCCCGTCGCACCTGGTTGTCCCTGGCCGATCAGCGCTCGGATCGGCGGCTGCAGCTACTACTGAAGGGCTTGGAGCAATGCAGGGCGGAGGATCTTTCGGCTCTGCTATTTGACTACCGATTTGAGCGCTATGGATTTAAAGCACTGCCCTATCTATTGGGTTGGCGCTAATGAATTGCCGCCAACGGCCTGCCACTCACGGCCTACCACTAACGGCCTGCCACTCACGGCCTGGTACTCATAGCCTGCAACCAATGGGTTGGCGCTAACGAAACATCACAAAAAATCCAGCGCTAGATTCCTAGCGCTGGAAAATATTGCCTGAATCAGCTGGTGGCTGCTCAGAAGCTGCTCAGAGCACGCCGCGGGAGGCCAGGCCCTGAATGGCGCCAATACCCAGGATGTGACCCAGGCTGGTGGTGGCGAGCAGCGAAGCGTGGCTGAGGCCGCCGAACAGGGTGGCGTTGGGCAGAGGTGCGCCCACATTGGGGTGCTTGATGGTGGCCTTGCCGATGGCAATGGCGATCACGTTGGCGACGATCATCACTAGGGCCACCTTCGGCGACCAGGAGATGGTGGCGGGAGCAATGGCCAGAAAGGGAGCGATCATTGAGCAAAAACCGACACCCCATCCTCAGCCCTGCAGGCACCGCTAGCGCCCTGCTTAAAACTTGTTGATTCGCCTGGGCTGCTCGACTGGAGCCTGGTTTCCAGATGCGGCATCGGGCAAGGGGTTTGCACTTCCCTGGGCTGGTGTCGCCCGGCCTGGGCCGGCACCGTTTTCACCTCGCTCGGCGGTGTCCAGCAGCTGTTGTTGCAGCTCCGCCACCACGCCCTCGCGCTTCAGTTCGCTGATGGCCTGATCGATCTGGTTGGCCAGATTTTCTGCCAAGGCCGGTGAGAAAACAAATCCCTGGGAGGCGGGCTGCTGATTGCGCAGCACCAGTTCCAGCTGCTGATTGCCACGTAAAGCCTGCAGGTAAAGCATTTGCAGGTCGTCGGCGACCACGGCATCCACCTGGCCATTGTTCAGCAGCGGGCCGGCATCGAGCACCGACCGGATTGGCATCAGCACGATCGGCTTGGCTGCGTTAATTCGGCGCAGGGTGGCCTCGGCGCTGCTGCCGGGCCGCACCGCCACCCTCAGGCCGGCCAGCTCAGCCAGGCTGCGCAGCTGGGGCAGTCCCTTGGCCTGGGGTTGACTGACCACGTTGAGGGTGATGTAGCTCACCAACAGCGAGGCCGAAACGATGCGAATTACATAGCTGCCGATCACCAGAACTTGACCGCGACTGGTGCGGACGATGGTGTTGGTGCCAGGGCCGGTCGCCAGGATCTGGAATAGGCGCAGGAAATGGCGCCTTTGACCATCTTGCTTGGCTTCACTGCCCTTGGCATGGCCTTCGATCTGCCAGATCAGTGCCGCCACCAGGGCGATGCCGAATAGATAGCCCGCCAGCAGCCTCAGCAGGTCTGGGGCCAGCAGCGACTGCAGCATCGCTCGCCCCAGTCCCAGCCGGCTACGGCGCATCAGCACCGCCAGACCCCCCTCCTGAAAGGGCAGGCTGAAGCGATAGATGGCCACCCTTTCCGGGTTGAGGCTCAGGCAACCCACCCCCAGATCGATGCGATTGGCCGCGGCGTCCCTGAGCAGGGCGGCGGCGGATGGCGAAGATTGCAGTTTGTAGGCGATTTGCTTGCGGCGGGCCACCCTTGCCCACAGTTCCACGGCCAGGCCCTGCCAATCGCCGTTGCTGTTGGCGCTGCAGGGGGCGGCGCCAGCCAGCACCCCCACCCGCAGCACCCGCTGGGACTGGCCAGTGCCGCCAGCCCGATTGCCGCCAGCTGGGCCATCGGCCGCGGCCGCCACCCCAGCACCAGCCAGGCAAACCAAGGCCAGCCATAGCGAAGGCAAGGCGATCGCCAACCGGGACCTGGGTATCAGGTAGAGCAGTGCAATTAGAGGGCCTCTGAGCAGCTCCTTAGGCTTCGCCCCTGGGTGATCAGGAAAAATTGCCATGCTGGTGGCGGCAGAGACAAGGCTTAGCGCGAATGCTTTTCAGAGCAACTCGAAAAAGCTTATATCTCACCGATCTCATGATGCGAGAGGCGTTTCTAGAACTTGGGTGAGCCTGACTCGTCGCAGTCGAATGGATAAATTTTCGAGGCGCTCCTCAACCTGGCAGTCAAATAGTCTAGCAATCAAAGAGTCTGGCAGTCCAATGGTCTGGCAACCAAAGGGTGTAACAATCAATCTCATCGGCACCCAAACTCGGCAGAGTCAACTTCGGTGAAGGTCAGTATTCCAAATCGGGCCGAATCAGAGCACTGGGCCAATTCGCCACAAGACATTTTCATATATGTGTTCTCAAGCAT
>CANHSW010000304.1 GCA_947463165.1 Cyanobacteriota bacterium | reverse complement strand
TCCATGCTTGAAGCTTTCGACTCTCTGAACTGGTGTTAAAATCAAATCAACTTCATCCGGAAACACAAACCTCTGCTCGAGCTGGTAGATAAAGATCTTTTTGTCATATTTTTTGGCTGAATGTATTTCGAGTATTACGTTTGGTGATGCCAAGGAGCTCTTCGTCATAATTAGAAGCAGGCAGGCACTGGCGCGTATTTCTTGAACAAGTACCTTGCTGAACGACAGTCGCCTTATATTGTCGAATGAAACAAACGAGTAAAGGCCAAGTTCGCAGAGCCAGTCACGTATCTTTTTGACGTCTGGCTCGTCGTCTTTTGAATGGCTTAGAAATATCTTGGAATCTAGGTCCATTGTTCTATTGCGACCTAGAGTGAGCTGTGGGTGTTATGGGCTACTTCTGCGTCCATCTGCTACCCGAGAACTAATCCAGAGCAATTTAGCCCACCCCCACCAGCTTCCGCAGGCCCATCCCAAGGCCCTCGCGGCGGCGCTCGCCACCCAGCAGGTCGGCGAAACGCTCGCGGATTTCGGGGCCGCGGTGCAGCATCAGGCTGGCGGCCACGCCGGCGAGTCGCTCCACCTCTTGGCGGAACTCCATGCCGTGGTGCATGTTCAGCGCATGGGCGGCCTCGTGGATCAGGGTCTGCAGGGCCTCGGGGCCCATCGGCTCCTGCCAGAAGCAGGGCTGATCCAACGCCAGGGTCAGCACGTTGGTAACGCTCCAGTGGGCGAAGAGAGTCAAGCCGGCTTGGTGGTTGAGGGTGAGCATGCCGCTGACGCGGTCTTCACGGCCCGGGCAGGTGTCCACCAGCTGCTGGCAGAACCACACCGCAAACTCCAGGCAGCGCCCAACCCTTTCCGCCCCGCCCTGGCGTTCCAGCCACTGCTGGCGGAGATCGCCCGCCTCTTTGGCGGTGGCGATCGAGAAGCCATCACTGCCCGCACGCTCCGCCTTGGCGATCTCCTCGCGCCGCACCACCTCCTGGGCTGAGGGCACGAACACCCGCAGCATGTCTCGGAAGCCGCCGCTGGCCTGGGCTGTGTTCACAACCTGCACCCCAAGCTCGCGGGCGTCCTCGTCGAAATGGCGTTCGCCCATCCGCGGCACCGAGCGCGCGATGTTCTCCCCGAAGGCCCGCTCGATGATCCGCTTCTGCACATTGCTCTCGCAGCGGCGGCCTGCGGTGCCCACCCAGTCATCCTTCACGGCGCTCTCATCCATCACCTCAAGCAGCGTGGGCAGGCAGGCCACATGCAGCTTCACCGGATAGCCCGACGCCACCGCATCACGGTTGGGGTTCATCGGCACCCGTTGCTGTACGTCGCAGTGGTACGGCATGTTCCAGTCGACGGCCGCGACCGGAATCCCCATCTCATAGATGGTGGCGGTCTCGCCCGGCTGCGTCCGCACCAGATGGATCGCCGTGGTGCGGCTCGGCTTCTTCCAGCTCTGGCCGATGGCGTCGTACAGCTCCGTGGTGATGTTGGCCTCCACCCGGTGTTCAACCGCCCTGGCGCTGATTCTCTCGCCATTCACCACCAGCTCGATGCCTTCCGGCACCAGGAATTGGGCGAAGTAGGCATCCAGCCGGTCGCGGGTCTCTGCCGGCCAGGGCATCCGCATCCACACCCTGGTGCCTGTGCCCATGTCACTGACTACTCCCTGGCGGGTCACCCGCTCGCCGTTCTCCAGCAGAAACTCCAGCTGCTGGTCGCCGCTGGTGACCCGGGCCTGTTCGGCGATGCAGAGCGCCTCCTTGAACCCCCTGCCAAAGCGACCCCGCTTGAGGTGGCTGTCGGTCTTGTGGGTCAGGTAAACGACTCGCAAGTCGCCCAGGTTGCTGATGCCCGAGCCGTTGTCGGCGCATTCCACCACGAAGCCCTCGGTCTGGCTGCTGTAGCGGAGCTCAATCCGGCCCGGTTGGCCTTCCACGAACGAATCGAAGGCGTTCTGCACCAGCTCCTTGATCAGGTGCTCCGCCGGCCGGGCCGCGTTCATCGCCGCGAAGCCTTCGGTGCTGATCGAAAGCCAGCCTGCGCTCTGCATGGTCATCGTGGTGGGGATGCAACTGGGGAAAGCATCCAGGATCTGGGCGGTCGCCGAGGGACTGGGGTGCGAATGACGTTGGGTTCTGCTCCTCGACAGGGCTTCTGCCTGCATGGCAGACGATTCGCCCGTCGCAGGTCTCAGCCTCTCGACGTTGAACCAAAGCCTGCGCACGATGGCCATCTAGGCCCTGATCAAGGTTTCGGTCCTTTTGGTGCGCACTCAGGAGTCGCAAGCTCATCCGCGCCCTGTTGAACCAGCAGCGTCATTGGGCTTCGTGAGCTATGTGCCAGGGGGTCTTTTCCTAGGGGGAGCAGGCGGCCGCCTGTCCTTTTTCCGCCACGGTTCCACCACGACGCACCGCAGAGCCAACAGCATCATATTGAGGTGGTAGAGCGTGATCTTGGGCGGTGGCACATCCCGCTCCTCGATAGGCTGGTAGTTGTGGTGCCCCATCCAGTTGCCGAAGATGCGCACGGAGTGCATGGCATTGATGGTCCATGGATCGATACTGCCATCAAGATAATTGATACGTCTGAATAGGCTGATCTCAGCGCTCAAGAACTTGGTCCGTTCGCCCACCAGGTACTCGACCAACTTTCGTGCCGATATGCCAATGGCGACCAGGTTGACCTTCTTTTGCTTCTCATCCAGCTGCTCAAGGATATCCTGAGTTATCTTCTTTGCCTCCTCAGAAATCTGAACCCCCTCCTTAAAGGCTTGCAATTTCTGAGTAATCTCCTTGAAGTAGAGCCTTTGTTCTTTGCTCAGTTTCAGTTCACTTGTTTCCTGGGTGCTGCCGAAGTGCTCCAGGATCGTCATCCCGAGATTATCGATCGCCTCCGCCTTGAGATCGAATACCACCAGCTGCTTTAGCTCAGGGACATGGTTGAAGCCCACCCTGATCCCTTCGATCAAACCTGGAGTCAGATCCTGAAGTTCGGCTCTCTGCTGGCCCGCATTGAGAAGGGGCGTTGCCACGATCCGGCAAGGGACTTGATGGAGGGGTAGAAGAGCGAGCAGCCTGAACATCTTCCTGAAGACTGGTATTTCCTTTCTTTCTGATGCATCACCGGCAAGCTCACCATCAATTCGTGGGCTCTCGATCACGGCAAGCCTCCTGAATCGCGTTGTGCAGCCCTCTGGCCATTCAATCGGCGCATCAGCAGTATCCAGCTCGTGGCTTACCCAG
>CANHSW010000303.1 GCA_947463165.1 Cyanobacteriota bacterium | reverse complement strand
TTGATACGGGCCGCCGCATTGATGCGGGCGATCCAGAGGCGACGGAAATCGCGCTTGCGGCGGCGGCGATCGCGGTAGGCATTGCAGAGCGCCTTCATCACCCGCTGGTTAGCGGTGCGGAACAGGGAGCCGTTGCCGCCGCGGAAGCCACGGGCTAAGCGAAGAACCTTGTTGCGGCGTTTACGGGCGACGTTGCCCCTCTTGACGCGGGCCATGACAAAAAATGCAGTGGATCTGAAGTGGATCTAAAAGGTGAATCTCAAACGGGAAGGGCCAGGGCCTGGAGCTCAGGCGTAGGGGAGCATGGCACTCACGTTGTCTGCATCGCGCTCGTCGACGACGGCCATGGTGCCGAGATAGCGCTTCCGCTTGGGGCTCTTGTGATCGAGCAGGTGGCTGCGGAAGGCCCGGCGGCGCATGAATTTGCCGCTGCCGGTGGCCTGGAACCGCTTGGCGGCAGCTTTGCGGGTCTTGAGCTTCGGCATGTCTGGCGGCGCGGACGCAAACAAACAGCCTACGCCTTCGCCTTCCCCCCTCTGGCGCGATTGGCCTGGGCAGTTGACCTGGGCAGTTCAACAGGCAGGTGACTGGCCCTCCAAAGAGCAGATGTTTTCGGCAGAGTTGAGAGCGCGGTCATGCCCCGCGCCCCAGCTCCGCCACTGCCATTCCAGAAGGGCCAGTGCCTGCTGGTTGTAGTGATGGCCGCAGGTGGAGCTGGCCAATCCGCCACCCGCCCTATCTGTTCAGGCCCATCTGCCCAGGCCCATCTGTTCAGCCCTGTCCCCCAGCCGGTTTCCCCTTGCCACGCCATGCTTTTTTGCGGCTAGCCCTGGTGCTGGCCCTCTCCAGCCTGGGGATCGGGGCGGGCGGCTGTCGGGCGGAACCGCCGGCAGGGCAGGGGCAGCGAGCGGCCGTCGCCCCTGCCCTGCCGCTGCATTGGCCGGTGCCGGCGCCGCCGCCGCTGACGGGCCCCCAGCCGCTGCTGTGGGTGGGCCTGGCGGCCCAACTACGCGGGCCGGGCGAGCTGTATCTCGATAGCGCCGCGGGCTCCCTACGACTGCGGGATGCCGCGGGAGTGCAGCTGGAAGCGCCCCAACTGGCGCTGCGCTGGACGCGGCAGCGCCTGGCTCGCCCCCTGCATATCCGGCGTCTGGTGCTCGGTCCCTTCGCCAGCTACGAGAGCGCCGCAGCGGTGGCGGAGCGCTGGCGTTTGGCCGGTGCCCAACCGCTCGTGGCCCGCCCCGGCGAATGGGAGGTGTGGGCCCCGCCCGAATCCCCTCCCCTGCCTGGGCAACAGCCGGCCGTACCTGGGCAACAGCCGGCCCTGCCTGGACAGCAGCCGCGCCTGCTGGAACTGCATGAAACCTGGACCTGGCAACCGGCGCTAAGGCGAGCTGGACGCTGGCAGCCATTGCAGGGGCCGCTGCAATTGGCGGCACCCGGTGGTCTGCGCTGGAAGGGGGGTGTCTATCCCGGCAACTTCCGGCTGCAGGCCGATGCCCATGGCGGCTGGACCCTGGTGGAGCAGCTGCCCCTGGAGCGCTATCTGCTTGGCGTTGTGCCCCTGGAGATTGGAGCGGCGTCGCCGCCGGCCGCCTTGGCCGCCCAGGCCGTGTTGGCCCGCACCTGGGCCCTGCGCAACCAGCAGCGCTTCTCGGTGGATGGCTACCACCTCTGCGCCGACACCCAGTGCCAGGTTTACGGCGATCCAGGGCCTGTGGCAGCCACCCTGAGGCGAGCCATCTTTGCCACCAGGGGCCAGGTGCTCGCCTGGCATGGACAACCCATCCATGCCGTTTATCACGCCAGCAATGGCGGCGTTGCCGCTGGTTTTGAGGAGGGCTGGAACGGTGCGCCCTTGCCCTACCTGCAACCCCAGCTAGATGGGCCGCCGAGCGCCACCAAGCCCCTCAGCCTGCCCCTTGATCAAGTTGCCGTAACCAACCTGCTGCGGCGCTCTAGCGGCTTCTACGGCGCCGAACACCCCTCTTTCCGCTGGCAGCGGCTGGTGGATGCCAACGCCCTGGCCGCCGCGCTGCGGCCTGGCGCCCCCGGCTTGGGCCAGCCCAACAGGATTGTGGTGCTGGAGCGGGGGGCCAGTGGCCGGGTGATCGCCCTGGAGATTGGTGGCGACCAGCCGGGCGGCGGCCAGGTGGTGCTCAGGCGAGACGCCATCCGGCGCACGATCAGACAGCTGCCCAGCACACTTTTCAACGTAGAGGCGCTCGGCCCTGGTCGCTGGCGGTTTGTGGGGGGCGGCTACGGCCATGGCGCCGGACTCTCCCAGGCAGGAGCGATCGACCTGGCCGCCCGGGGCTGGAGCATGGAACGCATCCTGCAGCGCTACTACCCCGGCACCCAGCTGCTGCCGCTAACCAGCCTGTCGGGAAGCGACCATTAGAATCTCTCCACATTGAGGCACGCCATGGGTGCGGGCGAGAGCTCCATTGAGCGCCCGACAGGAGAGCGACCGATAGGAGATCCTCCAATTGAAGAGCGTCCAATTGACGAGCGTCCAATGGAGGAACTGCCAACGGAGGAGCGCTCCTTGCCGCCTGTGAGCTCCATGCCGATCGCCTCCCAGCGCCGCCGTTTGAAGTCGGCCCTGTTCGTGGGCTGTTGCGGCCTGGCCGGCGTCGCCCCCCACCTGGCTCCCGCCCCCGCCAATCTGCTGCCGGCCATCAGCCTGGCCCTGCTGCTGGGCGGTTACAGCCTGCGCACCGTGGTGCTGCCACTGGTGCGCCAGGCAATTAAAAATCGTTCTGGCGCTGAGAGCCCCGCCACTCCCCCCGCCCCTTTGGCGAGCTTGCCAAGCGTGGATGTGGTGGTGGCCGCCCGCGACGAACAGGCGGTGATCAGCCGCCTGGTGGAGGGTCTGGCGCAGCTCGATTACCCAAACGAGCTGCTGACCCTGTGGGTAATCGATGACGGCAGCAGCGATCGCACCCCCGAGCTGCTAATTGAGCTGCAAAGCCGCCATCCCCAGCTGCGGGTGCTGCGGCGGGAGCCCAATGCTGGAGGCGGCAAATCTGGGGCGCTGAATTTGGTGCTACAGCAGTTAAAAGGGCGCTGGATGCTGGTGCTCGATGCCGATGCCGAACTACAGCCCGACACCCTGGAGCGATTGTTGCCATTTGCCGAGGCTGGGCCCGCCAGCCAGGCCGGCCCCTGGGGGGCGGTGCAGCTGCGCAAGGCGGTGGTGAACCCCCAGGTGAACCTGCTCACCAGGGCCCAGGCGATGGAGATGGTGCTC
>CANHSW010000302.1 GCA_947463165.1 Cyanobacteriota bacterium | reverse complement strand
TTGCTGTCAGCAACCATCGCCGCGAGGGCGTCAATCTGACCAGCGTTAAGGAATTCGCCGCGGGCATCAGCCTGCGCAACGACCTTGGTGAAGGCGTCGAACATTGAGGGCTCCTGTTCTCGACGTCGGGGTCGGGAGTGGGTGGGAAGTGCGCTTCGACTGAAGCACCCCACCATTCTTCAGAAACTCCTGCCACTTTTGTGATCAACTTTACAAAGGGTCACCGGATAGGGGTGCTAGCTGGGTTGCCAGCTCCCCTTAGGTTTTTCTTCCGTTTTTGCGGGCGATGCGTCGTCGCTGCACATCTGAGTCGCGGCTGGGAAGCTCGCAGCTATGAACGTTAGTCGCAACCGGGAACGGCCCCTGAGCCCAGCCAAGCGAAAGCCCGACCTGAATCAGGCCGGGCTAGTGAGCCAAACCAGCTCAGTTGCTGGCGAATGCCAAAAACGTGCTGGCGAATGCCAGAAAGGTTCAGTTCACCGGGCTAACGCTGGTAACGCGGCCGCCTTGGCGATGAATCATCTGCTGGATTTCCAGCATCTTGTCAAACGTGACAAAGCGCACGGTGTTGGAGCGCTTATGCAGGCGGTAGTTACACAGGCCGCTCACTTCCACGCGATAGACACGTGCTTTCTGGCCAATCCCCTGGGCCATTGAAGTGATCGAGGAAGCGGCAATGGCAGCGGGTTGGCTGGCGGCTGCGCCGGCATTTGGACTGACTACAGGCACAGCGCGATCCTGGTGCAGGGCACCGGCCAGCTTGAAGTTATTGCCAGCCGGATCGCCCTTAACCGATGCGGCCACGCCACGAGCCAGCTGCATCAGCCAAGAGAACTGGGTGGCCTCATGACCCTTGGAGTAGTCCCAGCCATGGACATAGGGGACCACTTCTTCGCCGAAGCGCTCTTGATATTCGTTGCTGTCGATATAGGCGTCAATCTCCGCATCCACGCCCTGCTCCTGCAGGATGGTGAAGTGATGGAGCATCTCCGCCTTGTTCTGGGGGGCGCGACCCAGCAGATGCTTATGGTTCAGTTCGATGAAATGGTATGGATTGCAGTTTTCAAAGAACTTGGTGCGATAGAGACCGCTCTTGGCCACAGCACGCACAAATTCGCGCACACTCAGATAGCCGTTTTTGAACAGCGACTCCACCTGGGTGAGTCGCTCACTCTCCATCAGATACTGGTTGCCCAATACCTGCTTGTAGACGGCACGAATCAGCGTGGTCTTATCCTCCTGGGAACTGATCGACCAGTTCTCCTTGTTGCGATCATCGGCAAATCGCTCGATGCCGAGATAGGAGGCATTAACAAGCGTCATGGTGGGACGAGCAAGGGGGGTGGCGGCCTGGCTGCCGTGATCCGTTGACGATCACGTCGGCAAGTCATTGTTCAGCCTATGACTGCCTGGTGCCTGAATCTGACCACTTCTCAGGATCTTTACACCACTCAAGCCTTCTGAAGAAAATATGAAGCAAATCGGTTGCTAGGCCAAGGTTCCTGAAGGAAATATGAAGCAAATGAGTTGCTGAGCCAGGCTTCTTGAGCCGATGACATGAGCCCCGGAAACTGATCCAGCCCCCTGACAAGGGCCGTCAGAGCACAAAAAAGGCCCCCATGCGGAGGCCCAGCTACCAATTCCCCTGAATGATCAGACGAGTAACCAATTCGCCTGAATGATCAGATAAGCCGGCAAGTCATCTGATAAATCAGACAGATCACCAATTCGTCTACAAATCAGACGAGGGCGGCGATTGCGTAGTCGATGTAGTTGTTGGCGATCACGCCGGGGTCGCCGGAGATGCCGTGGTTAGCCTTGATGTAGTTCAGGGCTTCGACGTACCAGGAGGGGGACAGTTCGAAAGCGCGGTTGATTTCGTCGAGACCGGCGATCAGATACTCGTCGATGGGGCCGGTGCCACCAGCCACCAGGCAGTAGGTCACCTGACGCAGGTAGTAGCCGATGTCACGGGCACACTTGCCTTTGCCGCGGGCATCGGAAGCATAGTTCGAGCCCTGCATCTGGGTGGTGTAGGGGAACTTGCTGTAGACGGCCTGGGCAGCGCCGTTCACCAGATCATCAGCCTTGGCGGTGAGGATCTTGGCGGCTTCAAGGGCGTTCTTAGCGCGCTCGAAACGACCGAAAGCAGCGTTCAGCTCGGTGTTCGAGAGAAAGCGGCCCTGGGAATCAGCGGCGGCGACGGCCTCGGTGAGGGGAGTCTTCATTGGAGTGGGATGAAGTGAGTTAAACCGTTATTTCAGGAAAATCCTGAGTTGAGGCCGATCAGCCGACAGCGGCGGCTGCGCGATCGAAATAGGTGCCGATTTCGCTGATCAGAGCGGAGCAGTCACCGGGGGTGATGGAGTTGCGATCGTTGACGATCGAGATGGCGGCGTCCTTCATCTTGCGCACGCCTTCAGCCACGGAAGCGCCGGGCACGCCCAGGGCCAGGTAGGTCTCGCGCAGGCCGTTCAGGCAGCGGTCTTCCAGCACGGAAGCGTCGCCGGTGAATACGGCATAGGTGACATAGCGCAGCACGATCTCCATGTCGCGCAGGCAAGCTGCCATGCGGCGATGGGTGTAGGCGTTGCCGCCGGGGGCGATCAGGGCGGGCTGTTGATCGAACAGATCGCGAGCGGCGTTGGTGACGATCTTGGAAGCGTTGGAGGTGATGCGGTTCACAGCATCCATACGCTTGTTGCTGTCAGCGACAAGACCAGCGAGGGCGTCGATCTGACCGGCATTAAGGAATTCGCCGCGGGCATCGGCCTGGGCTACCACCTTGGTGAAGGCGTCAAACATGGGAATTACAGCGACACAAGTGCCAGGCTTGAGCCTAGGCAGCTGCCCGCAAAGGCGCGAGCAGCGCCAGAATTGCCGGGCTTGAGCGCTGTTTCGACATGTCCGCCATCGCCCTGAGCTGGGAGCAACTGGCGGCCCTGGCGGCCCCGCAGCTCGACCGGGTGAATGGCCCCTGCAATGCCCAGGCCGAGCTGCGCCTGTTCGGCCAGCCAGAGGCGGCGGTGCGCGTCACCCTCTACCGCGATCACCACGCCTGGTGCCCCTACTGCCAAAAGGTGTGGCTGTGGCTGGAGGAGCGGCGGATCCCCTACCGAATCCGCAAGGTGTCGATGATGTGCTATGGCGACAAAGAGCCCTGGTATCGGCAGCTGGTGCCCTCCGGCATGCTGCCGGCGCTGGAGCTGGATGGCCGCCTGATCACCGAGAGCGATCGCATCCTTGAAGCCCTGG
>CANHSW010000301.1 GCA_947463165.1 Cyanobacteriota bacterium | reverse complement strand
TGGTGGTCATCATTCCTTTGATGATGCCCAGCGACTGATCCAGCACCTTTACCAGCGGCGCCATACAATTGGTGGTGCAGCTGGCATTGCTGATAATGTCGTAATCTTCATGGCGATATTGATCGGCATTTACGCCTACCACGAAGGTGCCAACGCCTTCGCCCTTGCCGGGAGCGGTAATCAGCACCTTACTTGCACCAGCTTCAATATGCTTACCGGCGCCCTTTTGGTCGATGAAAACACCAGTGGCTTCGATCACCAAATCAACGCCCCATTCTTTCCAGGGCAGGTTGAGGGGATTGCGATCGGAGAAACACTTGATGTGTTTACCATTCACCACGATCGTATCGTCGGTATAGCTCACCTCCGCATTGCGGATGCGGCCCAACATCGTGTCGTACTGGAGCAGGTGGGAGTTGGTGCGCGGATCGGAGGTGTCGTTCAGGCCCACCACCTCGATGCCGGTGTTTTCGCCACGGCTCAGCCAGCAGCGCATGAAGTTGCGACCGATGCGCCCAAATCCGTTGATCGCAACCTTCAGCGTCATGACGTCTAGCGGCAAGGCCGCGAGCAAGGGTGGTTTTGGCCGTGGATCATACAGAAATGATCGCCGGCCTCCCCAGCAGCTGGGGCTTGCCGTCCGCCAGCAAGGGGTTAAGCATGGGGCCACCAACCTGGCGGCTTAGCGTCGGGCTGGCCTATTCGCCTTCGCTCAGTTGCCCCAGTCCCCCTTGCTAGATCGACACCGGCCACTGCACTTCATCGGTGTCGGTGGCATCGGCATGTCGGCCCTGGCGGCGATTTTGGCGGAGCGGGGCTTCAACGTCACCGGATCGGACCCCCGCGATGGGGCGGTGATGGACCAACTGCGTCGCCGGGGCGTGCGCGTGTTTCGTCAACAAAATGCCAACACCGTCGATGCCATCTGCAGTGGCACCTCGATGGCCCCCCTGGTGGTGACCAGCACCGCGGTGCCCCAGAGCAATCCGGAATTGCAACAGGCTGTGCGCATGGGCCTGCAGGTGGTGCATCGCTCGGACCTGCTGGCCGCCCTGATCAACGCCCAGCCCTCGATCGCGGTGGCGGGCAGCCACGGCAAGACCACCACCAGCAGCCTGTTGGCCACCCTGTTGGAGGCCACCCACCAGGACCCCACCGCCGTGATCGGCGGCATCGTGCCGGCCTTTGGCAGTAATGGCCGCGTCGGCAAAGGCCGATTGCTGGTGGCGGAAGCCGACGAATCCGACGGCAGCCTGGTGAAGTTCCATCCCCAGCTGGCCATTCTCACCAACCTCGAGCTCGACCACACCGACCATTACCCAAACCTGGAGGCCCTGGTGGCCACCATGCAGCGGTTCGCTGCGGGAGCTGGCCAACTACTGGCCAATCGCGACTGCGCGGTGCTGCGAGATCAGTTCAAGGCCGATCACTGGTGGTCGATCAGCAGCCCCGAGGCGGTGGCCTTCGCGGCGATCCCCCGCCGGGAACAGGGGGACGGCACCCTGGCCGACTGGTATGAGAACGGCCAACTGATTGGCCAAATCGAGCTGCCCCTGCCCGGTCGCCACAACCTCAGCAATGCGGCGGCTGCCATCGCCGCCTGTCGACTGGAGTCGGTGGGTTTCGCCGATTTGAGCCAGGCGATCGCCAGCCTGCGGACCCCTTGCAGGCGCTTCGATTACCGCGGCAACTGGCATGGCCGCCAAGTGGTGGACGACTACGCCCATCACCCCAGCGAGGTGGCTGCCACCCTGGCCATGGCCCGGCTGATGGTGACCAGCGGCCGCAGTCCCCTGCCCCTGGTACCGCTGCGGCTGCTGGCGGTGTTCCAGCCCCACCGCTACAGCCGCACCGCCGAGTTCCTTGGGGCCTTTGCCGCCGCCCTCAGCGCCGCCGATGCCGTGCTGCTGGCGCCGCTCTATGCCGCCGGCGAGGCCCCTATCGCCGGTATCGACAGCCAGGCCCTGGCCGCGGCGATCGGCGATCTGGACGGCCAGCTGACTGTGGAGGTTTGCGACAGCCTCGATGCCCTGGCCGAGCAATTGGCTCGCTCCAGCAAACCAGGGGATTTAGTGCTGGCGATGGGGGCCGGCGACGTCAACTACCTCTGGCCGCGACTGCAGGCTTTGCCCACCGCCAACAGCCTTATCAAAAACAACAGCCCTGGCGAAAACAACAGCCCTATCTCAAACAACATCCCCATCTCAAATAAAAGTTTTATCGAAGATAACAGCTCTGGCGAAAATAAAAGCCATATAAAACACCAGAGCGGCGATCATGACAATAATGCTGCCAATGGTGATAGCACCGCCGATGAACTCAGCCCTGCCGATGGGAACAGCCATGCCCATGGGAACAGCCATGCCGATGGGAGCAGCTATGGCAGTGAAAACAGCCAGGGCAATGAAAACAGCTGTGGCGAAGCTGCAGCGGCCTGAACCGGCAGAGCGCCATGGCCTTCGCCGAGTATCCGAGTTTGCGCAAGGGCGTTGACCTGAGCGAGTTCACCACCTGGAAGGTGGGAGGCCCGGCTGAGTGGTTCGCCGAACCGGGCTGCGAAAGCGAACTGTTGGCCCTACTCGGTTGGGGGCATCAGCAGGGCCTGCAGGTCCGCTGCCTCGGCGCCGGCTCCAACCTGCTGATTGCCGATAGGGGCCTGGCGGGCCTGAGTATCTGCCTGAGGCGGCTGCAGGGCAGCCAGCTGGATCGCAACAGCGGCCTGATCGAAGCCGAGGCCGGTGAACCGGTCCCCAGCCTGGCCCGCAAGGCAGCCAGGGCCGGCCTCAGCGGCCTGGAATGGGCGGTGGGCATCCCTGGCACCGTGGGCGGTGCGGTGGTGATGAATGCCGGCGCCCAGGGCGGTTGCAGCGCCGATCGGCTGATCTCCGTGCAGGTGGTGGATCCAGCCCTGCCAGAGCAGCGCATTCGCCTCAGCGCCGACCAGTTGCACTTCGCCTATCGCCACAGCCGCCTGCAATTGGAACCCCTGATCGTGCTCTCGGCCCAGTGGCAACTGGAACCCGGCCACGACCCGGCGGCGGTGGGCGCCCGCACCAGCGCCAATCTGCACAGCCGCACCACCAGCCAGCCCTACCAACTACCGAGCTGCGGCAGTGTGTTCCGCAACCCCGAACCGCAAAAGGCCGGGCGGCTGATCGAATCCCTCGGGCTCAAAGGGCTGCGGATCGGCGGTGCGGCGGTATCAACTCTGCATGCAAATTTCATCGTCAACCTCGGCGACGCCAAGGCCGCCGACATCGAGGCCCT
>CANHSW010000300.1 GCA_947463165.1 Cyanobacteriota bacterium | reverse complement strand
TGGATGCCTCTGAGGCCATCGGCAAACATCTGACGAGCTCCGGATCCTCGTTCCCGCATCAACCACTGGCTCTCGACTAGCTGATGCGGTAGGACCCGTTCAACGCCAAACCATGGGTGCGCTTCCGCCACCACAATCCGCAATTTCTCATGGCCCACCGCCTCGGCTGCCAACTGCTCAGGCAGGGGATCGTCTTCTGATCCACTGAGGAATCCCAGGTCGTACTCCCCCCTGGCCGTGCCTTCTAGTACTTGCTCCGCATTGCCAAGCCCACATTCAACTGTAATGCTTGGATGCGAGTCGTGAAATTGCTTAAGTGCGGTGGGCAGCCAGTAATTGCCTACTGTAAAACTTGCACCTATGGTCAAAACGCCTCGCTTGAGGCAATTGAATTCCAGTAAACGGCGCTCTAGTTGACTGACTCGTTCCAGCAGCCGCTGGCCCTCGCGAGTGAGAAAGCGTCCAGCGTCGGTGAGTTCGACACGCCGGCCAATTCGGTGGAAGAGTTTGATCCCGAACTCGCCTTCTAGCTTTGCCACTGAGGCACTCACCGCCGGCTGGGTGATGTATAGCTCTTCTGCGGCACGGCTAAAATGCAAATGGCGAGAAACTGCCAGGAACACCGTGAGTTGATCCAGATTCATCGAACCTCGGAAGTTGCTGGAATGGTTTCAAGTCCATCTAGAACCCAGTGGGGATCAGTTTCAACGAGCTCCTGCAAAAACTTGGCCAAGTCGTGTCTCGGCTTGTCAAGTTCATTTCTGCTCAGGTACATACGCACCTGCGTGGCCTGGCCGCCATCGAGCGGATAAAAATCCACGGTGGCCATCAACCCCGCCTGGCTGGAGTCATCGAAGGCAAGCAGATGCCAGGCCTCTCCGAAGGCCACTTCCAGTCCCAATTCCTCCAGCCAGCCGAGCACCCCCACCTCCGCCAAGGCGGGCGCCAGCAGGGCGTGGGCCGTCATCACCACATGGGCCATCGCCTCAACCGATCACTTCCCCCCAGTATGACCGGATTTCCCACCGGACTTATGTTGTTTGAAATGCCATTTTCAGGGCCAGTGCCGGGGTAAGCAGGGCCAGCAGCAGCGTCAGCGGCAGGCCAAGCCGCAGGAAGTCGCGGAAGCGGTATCCCCCAACCGCGTACACCATCGTGTTGGTCTGATAGCCGATCGGTGTGAGGAAGCTGTTTGAGGCTGCAAACACCGTTACCCCGATCACGGCCAAGGGATCCAGTGCCAGTCCCCGGGTGAACGACAGGCCCAAAGGCAGCATCAAGCTCACAGCAGCCTGGTTGGACACCACCTCAGTGACCAGGGCGGTCACCAGGTAGAGCAGGGTTAGCACTGCATAGGGAGGCCATGAACCCACCCGGCCCACGAGGTGCTCAACAACCCAAGCATCGAGGCCGCTGCCAGCTAGCAGATGTGCAAGAGGCATCAGTGCCCCTAGAAGCACCACCACATCCCAGCGCACTGCGGCATAGACCTCCTGGGGCGTGATCGCTCGGATGATCACCATCCCTGTGGCAGCCAGCAGGGCCCATACCACCAGCAGCTCACTGCGCCAGATGGCCAGCAGCAGCATCACCAGCATCAGTCCCACCGCCCAAGGAATACTCTCGCGGCGGTCGTCGCTGCTGTCGGCTGCATCCACCAGCAATAGCTCGCGATTCAGCTGCAGTCCGGGCACCGTTGCCCGGGGGCACTGAAGCAGCAGGGCATCGCCAAACCGCAGGCTCACCTGGCCCAGGCGGTCACGAAGTACATCTTCTCCCCGTCGGATGGCCAGGACGGTGCTGTTGAATTTCTGTAGAAAGCGAATTTCCCTTAGGCTCTGGCCGATCAGTATTGATCCGGCCGGGATCAGCACCTCCACCACCGCGTCCTGCCGTTGGATCGAATGGCGACGATCATCGGCGTCGGCAAGGATTTCCAACCCCTCGCGCTCGTGTAGGGCCAGCAGCTGCTCCTGGCGTCCCTTCACCAGCAGCAAATCACCCAGCTGGAGCACCTGGTCTCCCAGCTGCAGGGAGAAGCGCTCCCCATGGCGGGTCAGGGCCAGAATCCGCACATCAAAGCTGTGCTGCAGCAGGGTGTCGTCCAGGCGCCGTCCCACCAGGGGCGAGGTGGCCGAAACCTCCAGCTCGCTGAGGTAATCACTGATCGCATAGCCCTTGGCCAGCTGATCCGGTCCGGTTGTAGCGGGTCCGCGCGGCAGCAGCCAGGGAGAAAGGGTCACCAGCAGCGCCAGGCCGCAGCCGTAGGTGACCAGGGCCATCGGCGTGAACTGCAGCAGCGTGAAACCGCCGTAGCCCAGCTGCTCCGAAAGGCTGCTGGCCACCAGGTTTGTGGAGGTTCCCAGCAGCGTCACCAGCCCGGCCATCACGGTCATGAAGGACAGCGGCATCAGCATCTGGGCGGGGGGGATTCCCAGTCGCCGGCACCAGCGCTCCACCACAGGAATGAAGATCGCCACCACCGCGGTGTTGCTGACCACCGCACTAAGGGGGCCAACCACCAGCCCCAGCAGTAGCAGTTGACGGTGCAGCGATCTGCCGCCATAGCGATCGAGAAAAGCCTCCACGGGCGCCAGAGCGCCGGTGCGAACCACCGCCGTGCTGATCACAAACATGGCCACCACCGTGAGCGTGGCGGGGTTGCCAAAGCCAGCCAAGGCCTCAGCCGGGGTCAGCCAGCCGGCCAGCACAGCCAGCAGTACGGCAACCAGTGCCAGCAGTTCAAGCGGAAGTGGGTTCAAAAAGGTGCCTGGCCAGGGGGAGGGGAGAACTGGGCGATCAACCTATTAATCTTAATCTCGGTCGGCTTTGCGTCCTTTGCGCTTAGGCTGGTGGATCTGGCCTCCGGACTCGGTGTATGCAACCGCCTGAACCACCAGCCCAGCAGCGCCGTTTGCCGGCTCTGGTGCAGCGTCTGCGCGACTTTGTGAAGGCGGGCAATCCATGGGTTCAACTGCGGGGTTTGGTGCTGCTGGGCCTGGGCTGGCTGCTGTCGCCCCTGTGCTGGTGGAATGATTTGGTGATCAACCTGCCCCTGGCCTATGGGTTTGGGTTGCTGGTGAAACAAATCAATCCTGAATGGTTTACTGGTGGACTTATCGCGGGCTATTGGCTCAGCAATATGGTGGGAATAGTTTTGATGCAGACCAGTGCCCTGGAAGTGTTTCAGGAACCAGATAAGCCAAGCAACCTCCAAAGTGAACTGCTTTGGGGACTATTCACCTCAACTATTTATACACTTTTGGTGT
>CANHSW010000299.1 GCA_947463165.1 Cyanobacteriota bacterium | reverse complement strand
GGGCACCCCGCCGAGGCATAGCAATTCTGGAAATCGGCAAGCTGGAAGGAAACCTGGAGGCCTCCCTGCGCAATCCCGCCAGCAGCGAGGCTGCGGTTCAGGCGATCGCCAGGCGCATAGTGGCAGCCCTGGAGCGGGGCCTCGCCTCCCCCGGCCGCAGCGAGCCCCTGGGCGCCACCAGCCCCGAGCCCCTGGCCGGCGCCCTCCAAGCCCCGAACAACGCCTCTGGGGTGAGCTCCCCCCTGCCGAGCAGGGGGGAAATCAACGCACCGCCTGATGGGGAGCGCAGCGGCCCTCCAGCGAATCGTCTTCGAGCCAGTTCTGGGGGCGAGTGAACAGCTCGGTGAGCAGCGCTTCTCGGCTGCCAGCCGCAGGCACATAGCCATAGTCCCAGCGCACCAATGGCGGCAAAGACATCAAAATTGATTCGGTGCGGCCGTTGGTTTGCAGGCCAAAAATGGTGCCGCGATCGAATACAAGATTGAACTCCACATAGCGGCCACGGCGGTAGAGCTGAAAATCCCGCTCCCGGGTGCCAAATGGAGTGAACTGGCGCTTCTCCACAATCGGCGTATAGGCGGGCAGGAAGGCATTGCCGCAGGCGCTGGCCAGCTGAAACAGCTGCTCCCAGCCATGGTTCACCTGACCCAGGGCCTGGCCGGCCGCCGCCGCCGGTCCCTGGTGATCCTGGCCCCGATAAAGAACGCCCGAGGGGTCTTGGTAGTCGTAGAAAATGCCGCCTACGCCGCGGGTCTCACCGCGGTGCTTGAGGTAGAAGTATTCATCACACCAGGGCTTGAATACCTGGTAGTAAAGGGGATTGACGCTATCGCAAGCCCCTTTGATAGTGCGGTGGAAGTGCTGGGCATCCTCCAAAAATGGGTAGTAGGGGGTGAGGTCGGCGCCACCGCCAAACCACCAAACCGGGCCAGCCTCGAAATAGCGATAGTTGAGGTGAATCGTGGGGATGTAGGGATTGCGCGGGTGCAGCACCATCGAGGTGCCAGTGGCAAACCAGCGATGGCCCTTGGCTTCTGGGCGCTGGCTGAGGATTGAGGGGGGCAGCTGGTCGCCCTCCACCTCGGAGAAATTGACGCCGCCCTGCTCGAAGATGCGGCCCTGCTTGAGCACCCGCGAGCGACCACCGCCGCCCTCCGGACGCTCCCAGCTCTCCTCCTGAAAGCGACCGATGCCATCGAGCCGCTCCAGGCCGGCGCACATCGAATCCTGCAGCCCCATCAACAGGGCCTTGGCCCGGGCGCGGGAATCGGCCGGCGGGCGCTCCAACAGAGGTGTCGACGGCTGGGTCTCGGCCGGCGGGCGCGGGGTGGCGGCCAGCGGGGCGACAGCAGCCGGGGCGGTGCCATTGCCCGCATCTCTAGCGAGCACACGCTTGAGCAGGGCGTTCCACATCAGCATCGCTGCCGCTACCAGCGGGGCAATAGACCTTTTTACCTTTTCAGGCGGGCATACCGCCGCACAAGGCCCACGGAAGCTCTGTAAAGCCTGGCAACCCCTGAAACTCGGCAGCCCCTGAAACTCGGCAGCCGCCAAAGGCTGGAAAGGGGTGCCCCAGCGGGGCCGCCGCCTGTAAACCTGGCAGCCCAATGGCCCTGCCTAGGATTGCTGGCTTGTGCAGCCGTTGCGGAATGACCGCCCAGGACCAGGCCTCCCTCGATCAGGTACTGGCCGCCCTGGGGGCGATCAGCGATTCAGGCAGTGGCCGCAGCCTGGTGGAGCTCGGCTGGATCCAGGAGCCTCGCCTGCAGGGGGATCGGGCCCTGTTCCGCCTGGCCCTGCCAGGCTTTGCCCAGAGCCAGCGCGATCGGATTGCCGCCGAAGCCCGCAGCGCCCTGGTGGGCCTGCCGGGCATAAACGACCTGCAGATCGAAGTGGCCCAACCAAACGCCTCCCACCACCAGGGGGCTCCCATCGGCGCCGGTGGTCACGGCGCTGGTGGCCACGGCCAAGGGCCCGAACGCCAGCCGATTCCAGGGGTGAGGCAGGTGATCGCCGTGAGCAGCGGCAAGGGCGGCGTGGGCAAGAGCACCGTGGCCGTCAACCTGGCCTGCGCCCTGGCCGCCGCCGGCCTGCGGGTGGGCCTGCTCGATGCCGACATCTACGGCCCCAACGCCCCCACCATGCTGGGGGTGGCCGACCGCAGCCCCGAGGTGAGTGGCGAAGGAGCCGCCCAGGTGCTGCGGCCGATCGAGACCTGCGGCATCGCCATGGTGTCCATGGGGCTGTTGATCGCCGAAAACCAGCCGGTGATCTGGCGCGGTCCGATGCTCAATGGCATCATCCGCCAGTTTCTCTATCAGGTGGACTGGGGCGAGCGGGATGTGGTCGTGGTGGACTTGCCGCCCGGCACCGGCGACGCCCAGCTGAGCCTGGCCCAGGCGGTGCCCATGGCCGGCGTGCTGATCGTCACCACCCCCCAGCAGGTGTCCCTGCAGGACGCCCGCCGCGGCCTGGCGATGTTCCTGCAGATGGGCGTACCGGTGCTCGGCGTGGTGGAAAACATGAGCGGCTTCATCCCCCCCGACGCCCCGGAGAAGCGCTACGCGATTTTCGGCAGCGGCGGCGGCGCCCTGCTGGCGGCCGAGGCAGGAGTGCCCCTGCTGGCCGAACTGCCCCTGGAAATGCTGGTGCGCGAGGGCGGTGACCGCGGTCAACCGGTGGTGCTGGCCCAGCCCGCCACGGCCACCGCCCGGGCCTTCATGGCCCTGGCCGAGCGGATCCGCTCCAGTTATCTGCAGCCGGCCTGATCCCCATGCTCGGCATGCCGAGACGCAGCAAGAGCGTCTTCTCCGGCGATGGCAAGACGCGGCGCCAGCCCTTTGGGGACACCGATCTAATGCTTTGGGGCATCCCCCTGCTGATGGTGTTCATCGCCGGCATCTTGATCGCCAGCACCCAGCGCCAGGTGCGTTACACCGACTGGTATCAGCACTGGATCACCGGCGCCGTGGGCATGGCCATAGCGCTGCTGCTGGCCCGCCTCCCCCTGGAACGGTTGATCCGCCTGCAGTGGCCGATCTACGGGGCGATGGTGATCAGCTTGGTCGCCGTGCGCATCGTGGGCACCAGCGCCCTGGGGGCCCAGAGCTGGATCAACATCGGCGGCTTCTACGTGCAGCCCTCGGAATTCGCCAAGCTCGGCGCCGTGTTGCTGCTGGCGATCGTGCTCGGTCGCCACCCGGTGGAGCGGCCCATAGACCTGCTGCGACCGATCGCCCTGATCGGCCTGCCCTGGCTGCTGGTGTTTGTGCAGCC
>CANHSW010000298.1 GCA_947463165.1 Cyanobacteriota bacterium | reverse complement strand
GGGCGATCACTGGGCGGCGGGGTCAGCCGTTGCCCCAGCTGGGACGGCGGCGATGAACGGCTCTAGCCCCGCCGCGGTGGCGGTAGAGGCGTTTTTGAGCGCCCCTGGCCCGCTCCTGGATTTGCGCAGCCCGTTGGAATTCGAACGCGGCCATATCCCAGGCGCCACCAACCTGCCCCTGTTCAGCAACGAGGAGCGGGCGGCGGTGGGCACCAGCTACAAGCAGCAGGGACGGGCAGAGGCGGTGCAGCTGGGGCTGGCCTACGTGGGTCCAAGGCTGGAGCGGCTGGGCCAGGAGCTAACCGCCCAGCTGCGGGGCTGGGATGGCCAGGCCCAGCTGCGGCTGCATTGCTGGCGCGGCGGCATGCGCTCCGGCAGCGTCGCCTGGCTGGCTGGGGTGTTGGAGCTGCCGGCGCTGCTGCTGGAGGGTGGCTACAAGCGCTATCGGGGCTGGGCCCTGGGCCAATTTGAACTGGCCTGGCCCCTGCGGCTGCTGGCCGGTCGCACCGGCACCGGCAAGACCGATCTGCTGCATGCCCTGGCCTCCCGGGGGGTGGCGATGTTGGATCTGGAGGGTTTGGCAAATCACCGCGGCAGCAGTTTTGGAGGGCTCGGCCTGCCCCCCCAGCCCAGTTGCGAGCACTACGAAAACCGGCTGGCCCTGGCCCTCTGGCAACAGCGGCAGGCCGAGGCGATCTGGTTGGAAGCTGAGAGCGTGCAGGTGGGCCGTTGCCGCATTCCCGCTGGGTTATGGCGCCAGATGAAGGCCGCACCGGCCCTGGAGATCTGCCGCCCCCTGGCGGAGCGCATCGAGCGACTGGTGAAGGTGTACGGAACCCTGGGCCAAGAGCCGCTGCGCCAGGCCACCGAGCGCATTGGCCGCCGCCTGGGGCCGGAACGCAGCAGAGCCGCCCTGGCGGCAATCGACCTGCAGGACTGGGCCGGGGCCTGCGCCCAGATGCTCGACTACTACGACCGCTGCTACGACCATGAGCTGCAGCGCTCCAGAGCCGAGGCCAGTGTTGCTGCCCAGGCTGGCTTGGCGCTAGTGCCACGGCTGGATTTGGCGGGCCTAGACGACCGGCAGGCGGCGGAACTGTTGATCGCGGCTACCTAGGATCGGTTTTTGCTCCGATGGGCATGGGCGCTGCCATTCAGTTCTTCCGCGGTGTGGATGAACCAGTTGTGCCCGACATCCGGCTCACCCGCTCCCGCGATGGCCGCACCGGCCAGGCAACGTTCGTGTTCGAGGAACCGGAAGCCCTGGCACCGGAAGCCCTGGGCGACATCGCCGGCATGTTCATGGTGGATGAGGAGGGCGAAATGGTGAGCCGGGAGGTGAAGGCCCGCTTCGTGAACGGCAAGGCCAGCGCCCTGGAGGTCACCTACACCTGGAAGACCACCGCCGATTTCGAGCGGTTCATGCGCTTTGCCCAGCGCTACGCCGACAGCCATGAACTGGGCTTCGCGGGCAAGGAATCGGAAGCAGAGGCGGCAGCAGAGGCCGAAACAGAAGACAACTGAGGCCAACAGAAGCCAATAGGAGACAACCGCAGCGAACAGAAGCCGGTGAAGTTTGGTCAATGGCTTGGGCTGGCGGCCCTGTTGGCCGCCCTGGTATTGCTCTGGGATCTACGCCAGAGCTTGATCCTGCTGTTTGCGGCCCTGGTGCTTGCAATGGCGCTCTGCACCCTGGTGGGCAGCCTGCGACGGCGGCTGGGCTGCCCGCGGCCGCTGGCCCTGCTGCTCACGCTGGTGCTGCTGCTGCTCACCCTGGTGGTGGTGGCCACCGCCGTGATCCCGCCCTTTGTGGATCAGTTTTCACAACTGCTGCTGAAATTGCCGGCGGCGGCCCACACCCTGCTGGAGCTGCTGCGGGGCGGCATTGATCGGGCCAGCCAACTGCTCTACGGCAGTAGCGATCCCAGCCTCACCTGGCTGGGCAATGGGCTACTTCAACCCAAAAATATTGCCAGTCCGTCGCTGACGGCGGGGCTGGGGGGCGGAGCCTGGAAATTGCTGGGTTTAGCCGGTGATTTGGGTACGGCGCTGCTGCAGTTGCTCTTCGTGATCGCGGTGGCACTGATGGTGGCGGTACAACCCAGCGCCTATCGGGAGCTGGCGATCCTGCTGGCCCCCAGCTTCTATCGCCGCAGGCTGCGTCAGGTGTTGCTGCTCTGTGGAGAAGCGCTGAGTGGCTGGATGGTGGGGGTACTGATCAGCTCCCTTTGCGTGGCCTGCCTGGCGGCCCTGGGCCTGTCGCTATTGGGGGTGAAGCTGGTGGCGGCCAATGCCCTGCTGGCGGGATTGCTGAATGTGATTCCAAACATTGGTCCCACCTTGAGCACGGTGTTTCCGATCTCGGTGGCGCTGCTGGATGCCCCCTGGAAGGCGGCGGCGGTGCTAGCCCTTTATGTATGCGTCCAGAACCTGGAAAGTTATGTAATCACCCCCTCGGTGATGCAGCACCAACTGAAACTGCTGCCCGGTTTAACCCTGAGCGCTCAGCTAATACTTACCGTGTTGTTTGGCCCCCTGGGCCTGCTACTAGCGCTCCCCCTCAGCGTATGCCTACAGGTAATCATCCGGGAACTGGTAATTCAAGATATTATGAATCGCTGGCAACAGCGCCCAGGGCATTTTATGCCGCAGGTTTTAAGCGGCAAGTAGGGCTAAAAGTGGAGCCAAGCTTGGCAACCGATAGCGGTTTCAGCCCTGACCGGAACTGCTTGAATGCGAAATTTTGCCAGCCCGTAGAAGAGTCCACCTATGAAAACAGAATGCAACTCAGAAAATACGGTTACCTCGATAAATCGCCCATTCTGCTTTCCTGAGCAAAGTGCTGGCTAGTTGTAACAATTTTCTCGCAGTGATGCAGAGATTAATCGATGGGACTTGGAATTGCTCGAGGTGCTCTTAAGCAAACTTTGGGTAGACCTCAAATAACCAATGCTGTACCTTCAGCCAGAGACAAGCAAGTCGCCACAATAGGTATTCCATTATTTGGTCTTTGGGTTACATTACGAGGCCATGGAGATTTGGGTTTTTTCGAGGTTCAATTTAGAAAAATCTACCAGGCTCTTTATTTAGTGATACTTTAGCTAGTGCCTCCAGCGGCAGCCATCGTGATCCAGGTCAAATTGTGATGAGTGGTCCCGCTCTGCTCGGCGTGTTGGCCCTGGTGGTGCTGGGCCTGTTGGCCTGGGAGCTGCGCTGGGTGTTGTTGGTGTTGTTTGGCGCTGTGGTGCTAGCGGTTGCCCTCGATGTACTGATCACTGCGCTGCGGCGGCGGCTACCCCT
>CANHSW010000297.1 GCA_947463165.1 Cyanobacteriota bacterium | reverse complement strand
TTGCTGGAGGACGGCTACCCCGGCTGGATCGAGGCCGATGCGCTGCTGGGGCGGGCCGTGGCCAGCCTGCCGCCGCAGCTGCCGCGTCTGCAGAGCGGCCAGATCGCCGCCCGAATTGAGCAGGTGCTCGGCTATGGGCTGGCGGCCCTGGAGCGGCCGAATCGCTATCTGTGGGGCGGCAGTCTCGGTCCCGACTACGACTGCTCGGGGCTGGTGCAAACCGCCTTCGCTGCAGCGGGCATTTGGCTGCCCCGCGATGCCTACCTGCAGGAGCGCTTCTGCCAGGCGGTGGCCGTGGCGGTGGGGGTGAGCCAGCTGCTGCGGCCGGGGGATTTGCTCTTTTTCGGCACGTCCCAGCGCTGCGACCACGTGGGGCTGCACCTGGGCGGCGGCCGCTATCTGCACAGCTCGGGCCTGGCGCACGGTCGCAACGGCCTCGGCATCGACAACCTCCACCCGCGCAACCAGGATCCGGTGGCTGTGCATTACCGCCAGCGGCTGCGGGGCGCCGGTCGGGTGTTGCACAGCCACGACGGCAGCCCCCTGCCCGCCTAAGTTCAGCCTCAAATTCGCTGGATTAGGGCAGGGAGATGCAGCTATCGGTGGTGGTGCCCCTGTTCAACGAGCAGGAGAGCCTGGCGCCACTGGTGGAGCGCATCCTCAGCCACGTGGGGCCCCTGGGGCTGAGCTTCGAGCTGGTGCTGGTGGATGACGGCTCCAGGGATCGCACCCCCGAGCTGCTGGGCCAACTGGCGGGGACAGTACCGGAGCTGGTGGCGGTGCGGCTGCGGCGCAATTACGGCCAAACGGCGGCGATGGCGGCCGGTTTTGACGCCAGCTGCGGCGAGGTGATCGTCACCCTCGATGGCGACCTGCAAAACGATCCGGCCGACATCCCGCTGCTGCTGGAGAAGCTGAACCAGGGTTTTGACCTGGTGAGCGGTTGGCGCCACAGCCGCCAGGATGCGGCCCTGAGCCGGCTGCTGCCCTCCCTGCTGGCCAATCGCCTGATCGCCCGGGTCACCGGCGTGAAGCTGCACGACTACGGCTGCTCCTTGAAGGCCTACCGCCGCGAGGTGATCGACGATCTCAATCTCTACGGCGAACTGCACCGCTTTTTGCCGGCCCTGGCCTTCATCGAGGGGGCCAGGATCACCGAGGTGCAGGTAACCCACCATCCCCGTCGCTACGGCAAGAGCAACTACGGCATCGATCGCACCTTCCGGGTGCTGATGGACCTGCTCACGGTGTGGTTCATGAAGCGGTTCCTCACCCGGCCGATGTACGTGTTTGGCAGCGGCGGCCTGGTGGCGATGGGGGCGGGGCTGCTGGTGGCCCTCTGGCTGGTGGTCGAGAAGCTGCTGATCGGCACCAACATCGGCGATCGGCCGCTGCTGCTGATGGCCCTGATCTGTTTCCTCACCGGCGTGCAGCTGTTTTGCTTTGGCTTACTGGCCGAGATCCAAATGCGCACCTACCACGAAAGCCAGGGGCGACCGATCTACCGGGTGCGCGACATCTTGCGTCAACCTGCCGCAGCAGGCTGATCGGGCTCGGCCCCGCCGGGGGCCCCAGTGGCTGACCCAGTGGCCGCATTGGCCGGCAGGGGCAAGCCCGCCGCTGGAGCACCGGTCACACCAGAGGCGGAGCGGCCGCGGAAAGCGGCCATGCCTCGGGCGGCGACGCCCACCACTGCCGGATCCACATCCCTTAAACCCCTTTGCAACAGGGGCAGGGTGCGGCGATCGCCCCAGGCCACGGCCTGGATCACTGCGGCCAAGCGCTCGGCGTTATCGCCATGCAGTTGCCGCTGCAACCGCAGTAGCAGCAGGCTGCTACCCCGGCCATCGCCTGGGGCTGGCAGGGCTGGCGGGGCGGCGGCATTGGCGTCGGGAGCTGTCTGCTCTGGCGGCGGGGGGGCGTTGGGCCGTTCGCGCACCAGGCTGATCTGCACCCGGTTCAGGGCGGCCACGGCGCTGGCATCGGTGCTGGCCAGCAGGGCCGGGGGCCGGCGGCGAGAGAGCAGCCAGGCCAGTACCGACACCAGGGAAAAGGCCGCCAGCAGCGATGGGTTGAGCAACTCCCCACACCTGTGAATTGAACTTTTATGTCGCCCCTGGCGCCGCCGCAAAGCGGCTTTGACCGGGGTCTTTACAGTAGCTGTGGTTGCTATTGGCCCGTGTCATGACTGGAGATTTCGCCGCCGCTTGGTTGCCATCGGTATTCGTGCCCCTCGTGGGAATCCTCGGCCCTGCCGTGGCCATGGCCCTGTTGTTCAACGTGATTGAAGCCCGCGACTGACGCTGCTTCTCGCTTCATCCGCACCACAGCCGCACCCCATCACCATGACTGTGTCCCCCGTGGCCGACCCCTGCGTCGGCAACCTGGCCACCCCCGTCAACAGCAGCTATTTCACCAAGGCATTTCTAAATGCCCTGCCGGCCTACCGCCCCTCCCTGTCGCCCAACCGTCGCGGCCTGGAAGTTGGCATGGCCCATGGCTTCTTCCTCTACGGGCCCTTCGCGATCACCGGTCCGCTGCGTCTCACCGAGTACGCCAGCACCGCCGGCCTGCTGGCCACCATCGGCCTGGTCTCGATTCTCACCGTCTGCCTGTCGATCTACGGCACCGCCGGCACTGGCCCCAACGTGCAGCCAGCCGATGCCACCATCGACAACCCACCTGCAGACCTGTTCACCAAGGCCGGCTGGGCTGAATTCGCCAGCGGCTTCTGGCTAGGCGGCTGCGGCGGCGCCGCCTTCGCCTGGTTCCTGGTGGGCACCTCCATCGTGGCTCCCCTGGCCAACATTGCCGGTGGCGTCTGGAGCGTCGGCTGATCTTCAGCCCTGGCTTCGTAAAATCTCGGCTAAAGGATAGGCAAGCCACTCCAATTGCCCCGCCCTATGGTGGGGCTTTTTCATGGTGAAATACCACCATTAATTCATGATCGATCTGAGACAAGGACGGCAGCAGCCCTAGGTTCAACATGTAAGGGGTGAAGAGTAGACCGGGTATCGCCTTTGGCATGCAACCCGCCGCTAGCGCCGTAGGCCGCGGAGGTTCTCTGGCGGTTGATGGCGCTAGCGAATGGCCCACACCACAAGGTTCAGCTGCGGTCGCTGTATCTGAGGATTAGGGAATGGCGGATAGCCCGAGCAGAGCAGCCGCTGGCGGCAAGGCGATCGGCTGTCAAGGGGATGTAGACAGAGGCAACAAGCATTCCGTAGCGATACCAAAAAGCGGTAATACCTAATTGGCACCTCGAAAAATCCCAAATCTCGCCGATCTCATGATGTAAGAAGCGTTACGGCGACTTGGCTCACTCTGGCTAGGGAGAG
>CANHSW010000296.1 GCA_947463165.1 Cyanobacteriota bacterium | reverse complement strand
GAGGGGTGCGCTGCAGGAAACCGAGCTGCAGCAGATAGGGCTCCACCACGGTTTCCAGGGTTGTGGACTCCTCCCCTAGGGCCGCCGCCAGGGCATCGAGGCCAGCGGGGCCACCGCCGTAGCTCTCCAGCAGCAGCGTCATCAGGCGCCGATCGCTGGCATCGAGGCCGCGGCTATCGACGCTATGCAGGCTGAGGGCCTCATGCACCAGCTCGGGACCGATGCGCAGCTGGCCATTCACCGCCGCCACATCGCGCACCCGCCGCAGCAGTCGATTGGCGATGCGGGGCGTGCCGCGGCAGCGGCGGGCCACCTCCAGGGCCGCCTGTTGTTCGAGATCTAGTTGCAGCAGGCCGGCGGCGCGTTGCACGATCGCCTGCAGGTCGTCGAGGTTGTAAAACTCCAGCCGCTGGATCAGACCAAAGCGATCCCGCAGCGGCGAACTGAGCGAACCGGCGCGGGTGGTGGCTCCCACCAGCGTGAAAGGGGCAATTTGCAGGCTGCGGGTGCGGGCGCTGGTGCCCTTGCCCACGGTGAGATCGAGGCGAAAATCCTCCATCGCCGGGTAGAGAATCTCCTCGGCCACCCGGTTGAGCCGGTGGATTTCATCGATGAACAGCAGTTCACCGGGCTGCAGATTCACCAGCAGGCCAACTATGTCCCGCGGGCGCTCCAGGGCCGGTGCGCTGGTGATCCGGCAGCGCACCCCCAACTCCTCCGCCAGCACCAGGGCCATGGTGGTCTTACCCAGGCCGGGCGGGCCGTACAGCAACACATGATCGAGGGCCTCCCCTCGGCTGCGGGTGGCCTCCACGGCGATGGCCAGCACCTGCTTCAGTTCGCTTTGACCGATGTAATCGGCCAGCCGTTTTGGCCTCAGGCCGTCTTCCCTGGCTGGCGGCTCGCCCCAGCCGGTGCCACTGGCTTCTCCAGTTTCATCCGCTTTGGCCGGCGCCAGCGGATCGCCATCGGCAGCCAGGGCACTGGGATCCAGCAGCCGGCGGTTTACCGGCGAGCCAGCGCCTGGCGAGCTGGCGGGCCTGGCGGGCAGCTCACCCGCCTGGGCGCTGCCGCGCTCACCCGCCTGGGCGCTGGCGCGCCGGGGCGCCCCCATGTCCGAGGAAACGATGGCCATGGATGGAGGGTACCGGCCCCTGCCTAGGGTCGGAGCAGCAGATCAGCCAGGGGAGCGGGTAGAGGCGATGGCCAAGGGGGGCACCAAGAAGCTCGCCGCCAAGGCGCAAAGGGATGCCGCCAACCGGTTGCTAGCTGACAACCGCTTTGCCCGCCATCAATACGAAATCCTCGAAACGGTGGAATGCGGCATCGAATTGCTCGGCACCGAGGTGAAATCAATCCGGGCCGGCCAGGTGAACCTGCGCGATGGCTTCTGCCTGGTGCGCAACGGCGAATTGCAATTGCACAACGTGCACATTTCGCCCCACAGCCATGCCGGCCGCTTCTTCAATCACGATCCCCTCAGGGTGCGGCGGCTGCTGGCCCACCGCCGCGAGATCGATAAATTGCGCGGCGGCATCCAACAGAAGGGCCTGGCCCTGGTGCCGCTGAACATCCACCTCAAGGGTTCCTGGCTCAAGGTAACCATCGGCCTGGGCAAGGGCCGCAAATTGCACGACAAACGCCAGGAGGAGCGCCGCAAACAAGACGTCAAGGACACCCGCGCCGCCATGGCCCGCTTCTAGGGCCTGGGCCGCCGCTGGGCATTGCCCCCCCTCAGCGGGGGCTGCTGTCCTGCGGTGGCGGCGGTGCCAGCGGCGCCACCACCGGTGGGCTAGGGGCCACCGGGCTGCTGGGGGCCAAGGGGGTGGCTGGGCTGGTGGGCGATGCCGGGGTGTCGGGGCTGGCGGGCACCTCTGGGGCGGGGGTCACGGGCGCTACGGGCGGATCGGCCCGCAGCGACAGGGTGATCAGCCCAGCGGCCACGCCATCGTTGGTGACCAGCAATTGCAGGGGGGATTTGGCCTGGGCGGGCAGGCTGACCACCCGCAGCGGGCCCCTGGCCTCCAGCAGTTCGCCATTGGCGGCAAACACGCTCATCTGCATCAGCGGCGAACCGTTCACCCCTAGTACGAGCCGGAATCCAGCCGGCAGACGAATCGGGAACAGGCGCGCTCCGCCGGCCTCCACCTGGGCTGAAACCACCCTGGTCTGCAGAGGCTGGGCATCGATCGCCTCGATCTGCACATTGGCCAGGCCCAGCTCGGCGGCGGCAAACCACAGCTGCCGGAACGGCTCGCCGGGGATGTCGGCCCCCACCCGACCGGGCAGCAGATTTTGAGCGCTGCCCGACACCAGCTGCCGAATCGCGGTGCCGCTGAGCCCCTGGTTCACCAGGGCCTGCTGGCGCCTCTGCCAATCGGCCTCACTGAAGCTGCCCAGGCGGCGGCGCAGCTCCAGCGGCAACTGCTCCACCCGCGCCAGCCACTCCTCGGCCAATTCATTCCACACCTTGCGCAGGGGGGCGTCGCTGGCGGCATCGCTGGGCAGGCGACCGCCCCGTTCCGGGAACTGGGCCAACAGGCTGGCATCCACCAGCCGCAGGAACCAGGCCCGATCCACCTGCATCGCCCGCAGCCGGTTGAGCAGTTGCTGCCGCTGATCCACCTCCGCGGCCGGCAAGCTGCTGGGCAGTTGCAGGGCCGCCTCGGGGCGCGGCTCGGCCTGCTTACCGCGGCTCAACCACCACCAGCCCAGGGCCGTACCGACCACGGCGGAGAGCAGCAGGGCAATCACCACCGGCCACAGACCGCCCTCCGCCTGCTGCTCCCGCAGTTCGGCCCGCTGGCGAGCCTGCGCCGGCGAATCGAAACTCGGCGCCGGCACCCGGGGCGGCCCGGGCGGCTGCAACGAAGGCAGCAGCGGGGCGCTGGGGCTGGTCTCAGCCTCGGGCTCCCAGGCGTCTGCAACTGGCTCCCGGGCGGTTGAGGCGCTGAGCGCCATTGCCGCCGCAGCCGCCGCTGCAGCCGCCGCCGCAGCGGCCCCCTCGGGCGCGGCGGCCATGGCGACGGGCGGTGCGACGGGAGGTGGCACCAGGGCCACGGTGCGATCGGCCCTGGGCACCGGGCCCGTGCTGTCGGGCATCGGCAGTTCCTGGGCGGCGGCCAGGGCCTGGCTGGCCGAGCCAAACCGCCGCTCTCCCCCCTGTCCAACCAGGCGGGCCAACAGCTGGCGCAGGGGGGCTTCGCTGGCCAGGCAGGCGGGCCAGCGCCACTCCAGACTGCCCGGATCCAGCAGCCCCTGGGGCGGTTCACCGCTGAGCAACACCAGGGCCGTGACCCCCAGGGAGTGCAGGTCCATCCAGGGCTCGGGCCGCGAGCTGCGCAACCGTTCCG
>CANHSW010000295.1 GCA_947463165.1 Cyanobacteriota bacterium | reverse complement strand
GGATTGCATAGTTGACTCCTTGCGCAAGAAGAATTTTACAAGAACAGACTCTCTTCTCAAGGACTTCCGTAATGATATCTCAGAGAAACTGGAGAATGCATGGATTAAAGTGAAGGAAGATTTGCGAAACCCCGGAAAAAGCTTGCAATAGAGCGCAAAGATATTGTAAACTTAGTCATGCAATCAGGACATCTTGGCAAGGCTGGGGATACATTAATGCTATTAATTCTGCGATCATTCAATTACTTTGCTTTTATTGTCGACACTTCGAATATCAAGATCAAGAAGACGGTATCAGAGGGTTTGGCAGTGCCCAGTCCACTGCCCGCCCCTGATCTTGGCGTTAAAACGATGCAAACAGCCGTTCCGAGCCAGTCAAAGTGCTGAGCTTTACAGCGCTGTGGTTGCAGTCAATGCCCACCCCCTGCCACTTGGGCCGAGGCTATGCTGAGAGTGAAGTAGGGGAGATTACTTGTCACCAACCGTCTTCAGGGATGGCGAATTTCGGTTTTTCTTCTTTTCCCGCGAGGAAAGCCGCGTTCACATCCATGTCAGCCATCCAGATGGAGAGGCAAAGTTCTGGCTCAAGCCCACCATTGAACTTGCCCGCAACATTGGGTTAAGCTCTTCAAAGGTCAAAGATGCTGAACGGCTAGTCGCGTCACACCAACAGGAGATCATCGATGCTTGGAGCAACCACTTTGGGGGCTGAGGTCACGAATGTATCCAGCTATTGCATCTGGATACTTATTGACGATGAAGAGCTAGCGCTTCCGTATTCAGAGTTTCCCTGGTTCAAGGCGGCTACTATTCAGCAGATCATCAATGTCCTGCGGCCCACGGCCGACCATCTCTATTGGCCGGATTTAGATGTTGACTTGTCGGTTGAGTCGATACGTCATCCTGAGAGGTTTCCGCTGAGGGCGAAGAGCACTTTCTAGCCATGTCCTTTGCCGGATGACCCGCCACCTGAAATCCTTTGATTCCATGGAGCTTAAGGTTGTCATGCTTGCTGCGGCCAGGTGATGTCAAGCACTGGAGAGCCAGCCACCCCGCCCTCAACCCGTAGTTGACGTATAATTTCTATAATACTATGTGTCAATAGTTCTTTCGATGAATACGAAGCTCACATTGTGGCTCGATGAGAAGCTGATCGCGAGTGCAAAACGCCACTCTGCTGCGTCTGGCCGGTCTGTCTCACAGCTGGTGGCTGACTTCTTCTCCTTGCTCGAAGCGCAATCCACATCCACCAATGTGGAGGTAACACCCCGTGTGCACGCATTGCGCGGCGTGCTCGCCGGCTCGGGGCTAGATGAGGGCGAATACCTTCGTCACCTGGAGGATAAGCACCTGTGAAGGTACTCTTTGACACCAACGTGGTGCTCGACCACAGTCACCACCATTCACTATCTAGCGGCCAAGGGGGTTGCATGCTTGCCCAACTGCGGTTAGATCGTTGCCGCGCATGATTTATCCATACTGGTTAGCCTCAAGAACCCCAAGGGCCGCAGCAGCTGCTAAGCCCGCCGGCCCCTCCGCCGCCGCTGTTAATGGTGGAAGCACCAATGACATTTGCCATCACCCAGCGCAGCTGTCGTGGATCACGGCTCACAATATTCCCGGTTCTCATGCAAAACGCCATGGCCTGCGGCATCACGGTTACGTCCAATCCGGATCCAGCTCAGCTGGAGAGCCTCGCCGTGAACACCTGGCCGATCTGGAGTTGTGGGGTCAGCAGCTTCCCCTGGAGCTATCACGAACAGGAGACCTGTCTGCTGCTGGAGGGAGATGTCACCGTTACCCCCGATGGCGGTGAGCAGGTGCGGTTCGGGGCCGGTGATTTGGTGGTGTTTGACGCAGGCCTGAGCTGCACCTGGGATGTGCATGCCCCGGTGCGCAAGCACTACCGCTTTGGTTAACCGCTTCTGGTTAACCGCTGCTGGCAGAGTGTCGCGATGCCCCCAACCGGGGGATCAACTTGTGCGCCTGGAACTCGCTGGGCCCATCCCTGAGCTCATCCGCCGGTGATCGCCTTGTTTATGTTGAACCGGTGAACCCGCTGAGCCAAATCGAGCCTTTGCCAGTGCATCGCAACGGTTTCGTCCACAGCACCTTTTTTGTGGTGCTGTCTGCCATCGCCCAGCTACTGCTCCTGTTCCTGCAGCCCCTGCCCGCCCTGGCGGCGGACCCTTGCCCGCCAGGCATGGCGCCCATCTCCGGCGGCAGCTACCGCATCGGCGCCGGGGCTCAGTTGCCTGAGGAACAGCCGGGTCGCAGCTTGCGGATCAGCCCCTTTTGTTTAGACCGCACTGAGGTAACCAATGACCGTTTCGCGGCATTCGTGGCGGCCACCGGCTATGTCACGGTGGCCGAACGCCCCCTATCTGTCGACCAGTTCCCCGATCTGAAAAGCAGCGAGCGCGCCCCTGGTTCGCTGGTGTTCCAGCCCGTGAGCGGCAGCGGGCCGATCGAGGAGCTGAGCTGGTGGCACTGGGTGCCAGGGGCCGACTGGCGTCATCCCCAAGGCCCCGGCAGCGACCTGACCGGGCGAGGCCAGCACCCGGTGGTGCAGGTGGCCTACGAGGACGCCGACGCCTATGCCCGCTGGGCCGGGGGCTCCCTGCCCAGCGAAGCCCGGTGGGAATTCGCCGCCCGGGGGGGCCTCAAGGATCAGGTCTTCGCCTGGGGCAACACCTGGAATCCACGCAACGCCAACACCTGGCAGGGACCGTTTCCAATCAGCAACACCGCCGAGGATGGCTATTTAGGAACGGCGCCCGTCGGTTCATTCCCAGCCAATGGTTACGGCTTGTTCGACATGACCGGCAACGTGTGGGAGTGGACCCAGGATTGGTATGCCGTGGGCCACAAGCCCCTCGCCGATGGCAGCGATCCGATGGTCAGCAGTGAGGCCGCCACTGGCGATCCCCGTGATCCGGGCGTGGCGAAACATGTGATCAAGGGGGGCTCGTTCCTCTGCTCCGAGAACTACTGCAGCCGCTACCGGCCGGCGGCCCGGGAGGCCCAGAGCCCCGATACCGGCACCTCCCACATCGGCTTCCGCTTGGCTGCCCCCATCGCAGCGGCCCCCATTGCAGCAGCACCACTCGCTGCTCCCATCAACGCCGCCACTTAAACCACCAATGGCTGAGCTAGCCAAGCCCTTCACTCAAGCAATGGATTGATCACCTGCAGCTCACCAATAGAGGCGCCGTGCTGAAAATCTTCGCTGAACAACACCGAACAGCCGCTGCGGATGGCAGCCTCGGCGATCAGGGCATCGAACCAGCTCAACTGGTGCCGCAGTGCCAATTGGTGGGCGTCGAGCACCAGATTCACCTCGGTGCTCACCACTTCGAAACCGGCCATGGCGGCAAGCAGTGCCGTGATTTCGC
>CANHSW010000294.1 GCA_947463165.1 Cyanobacteriota bacterium | reverse complement strand
CAGCTCCAGCTCCAGATCTCGCCCAGCTTGCGGCGGCTGCCCAGGCGCCATGGTTGCCCTTCTAGAGGCTTTGAGGCTAGGCGGCTTGAGGCTGCCCACTCAGCTGGGCCAGCCAAGTCAGTTTGGCCAGCCAATTCAGGATCTGCCAGCCAAGGCAACTTTGCGAATCCGCCACATTGCCCAGCCGTAGCCACCGGAATTGTTTAAAGTTTACTGAGTAATCCAGATCGCCTGCGCCGCAGCCCCGGAGTTATCTATCTCATCTTCAGGTTGATTGATATAAACTCAAAAGCCCCTGTTCGCTGGCCGCGGCTACTCCCCGCTCGGTGATCAGGGCCGTCACCAGCCGAGCCGGCGTTACGTCGAAGGCGGGATTGAAGCCATCGCTGCCATCGGGGGTTAGCTGAACGCTGTCGATAGTTGCGGTGCTGCCGATGGCTCCGGTTGCGGTGGAGCTGGCCAGGCGGCCCTGGATGTGGGTTACCTCGCTGGCGGAGCGGGCCTCGATCGGGATCTCGGCCAGGCCATCTGTGATTGTCCAGTCGATGGTGGAGGCTGGCAGGGCCACGTAGAAGGGCACGCCGTTGTCGTGGGCGGCCAGGGCCTTGAGGTAGGTGCCGATCTTGTTGCAAACATCGCCGTTACGGCTGGTGCGATCGGTGCCCACGATCACCGCATCCACCTGGCCGCGCTGCATCAGATGACCACCGGCGTTGTCCACTATCACCGTGTGGGGCACCCCCTCGCGGGCCAGCTCAAAGGCGGTGAGGCTGGCGCCCTGGTTGCGGGGGCGGGTTTCATCCACCCACACATGGATGGCCATGCCGGCGCGATGGGCCTTGTAGATCGGCGCTAATGCCGTACCCCAATCCACCGTGGCTAACCAACCGGCGTTGCAATGGGTGAGCACCTGGAAGGTCTGCTCACGGCGTTCGCTGGGGCGGGCGGCCTCCAGCTGCTGAAACAGCCGCAGGCCGTGATCGCCGATCGCCTCACACATGGCCACGTCTTCATCGGCAATGGCATCGGCCTCCTGGCGGGCGGCGGCAGCCCGTTGGTTCTCGGGCAGGGCCAACACCAGATCCCGCACTCTCTCCAGGGCCCAGCGCAGGTTCACGGCGGTGGGCCGGGTGGCCAACAAAGTGTCAAAGGCCCGGGCCAGGGCTGCATCGCTGGGGTCCTGTTGCAGGGCCAGCATCAAGCCGTAGGCACCACTTACACCGATCAGGGGGGCGCCGCGCACCACCATCGTGCGGATGGCATCAGCCACCTGGGCCAGATCGCTGAGAACCCGCAGCTGGAACTGATGGGGCAGCAGGGTTTGGTCGATCACCCAGATCGCCTCACCATCGGCTTCCACGCCAATCGTGCGCCAGGCCTTGCCGTCGATGTTCATCCAATTGCCACTGCTGCAGCCAATCCTGCCGGACCGCCGCACCAGGGCAGACCCTGATTCAAGCCACCGATTCAAGCCAGCGATTCAAGCCAGCGATTCAAGCCGCAAGCGAGATCAACAATTGCTGACGCGATACCCAGTTGGCCAAAAGTTATCCAATACTCGTGGCCAACCAAATGCAGATCCCATGGGCTTAGATGCTCCGCCAACCCCGCCAGTCAGTTCGGCGTTTATGGATGCTCCCCTGGGGCGCCTAGTCATCTTTTTGGCCATATCCCTAGTGGGAATGGCCCGGCATTAATCCAGGGCTTTTTGATATCAGCACTTTAACCCCCACTCACCACCATGGATTCTCAGTCAGTAGCGCTAAATTGTTTCTCTATGGATGGCTATTGTATTTTTCAAGGTGGCAGCCATGCTGAGGGTAATTTCATTCGCGTATATGTGCCGAATTCCGCGGCCCTGGGGGCCGGGCCTGGAGAGCCTGATAGTGCTCATCCCCTGAAGACCTTGATTTATCTGCACGGGTTTGCCTTGAGTATGCCCGGATTTTATAATGATCACATTGAGGAGCTTGTGAAGCATGGGTATATTGTATTTTTCCCTGATTTTCAGGTGAGCGACTATCCGGATATCAAGCCTAATGAAGATCCTTCCCCCAGGGAAAAGCGGAATGGGCTGCTGATCTGGTACCAATTGATGCGGCGCCTGCTGTTTCCGAAGGCCGGCCTTGAGCTGATCTTGAGCTGGTTCGTAAGGCTGCGACTTGCAGCTGGTCTTACCTTGCTTTTGCTATTTCTGCAGATATTAAGCCTCTGGCGCGGTACCATATTTCAGAATTTAATCAGTTTAATTTCTACTGTGGCCCTGAGTTTGGTCAGTGCGCCAACTGAGTGGTTGAGTCAGGTGATTAACGGCTGTGATCAGGCCTGGGATCAGATATCTAAAGAATCGCGCTATGCCCACTGGGCTAATACCCAGCCACAAGCCTATGCATTTGGCCATTCTCTCGGTGGCCTATTGGCCCTCAGTTTGCCTTGGGGTTATGGCGATACGAACATTCGCGCAGCTGCCTCCACCAGGCTGCAGCCCCAGCAAATTGTGGTGGCCGATCCTGCCGCCAGCACCTTGATGGGTATGCCTCCTTTTGTGGTGCCTATACTGAGGCTTTTCAGGTTGCCGTTTACTAGTCAACCGATCAAGATTGCCGATAGCGGCGTTGCTCTCAAAGTGCCGGTAACTATTCTCCACGGTGAGGCCGATACCATGGTGCCCCTGGGCCAATGGATTGATCCGATCAAGCAATTTTGGCCCTGGCAAGCTCCAAAGCCCTGCAACTTTCTCAGTATCGCCAGCACGGAAAAAGCAATCTATGCCTCCTGCTCCAATCCAAATGCCCAGCCTCCCTTGGTATCCTTCCACAATCAAGCGGTCACCAATACCACCTATTATGACGATGAGCTTTTTGATTACTTTGGAGGCGTGAAGACCGGGCCAAATGCCTATAACTTTAACTATATATGGCCGGCGGTGTTGCGGCTGTTGAATGGTGATGCCCAGCCGGGCACCGTGATCGAAGATCTGCGCCATCCAGACTTCGCTATCAATGTGGTTACTCCTAATCCTGCTGAGTAACTTCAGCCCCTTTCGAAAAGTCTAGGGGGCTCTGAGCAATAGCCATTCGTGAAAGGCTTTAGCGAAATTAGCTCAGCCTACAGATCGAGTAGTTCCGGTGCAATGCGTAGGTGGCCGTGTTCATGGTGTTCGCTATCTATCAAGCCAGCCTGGCGCCAGCGAGACATGTGGCGAGACACGGTTACGCGGGTGTGGTTAACCATTTCCGCCAGTCTTTCGTGTTTAAGCCGCATGGGCAGTTCATACCAGCTACCGCAACGCTGGCCCAGGCGATCTACGAGCAGCTGCAGCAGGGCCCGCAGCCGTTGCTGGGAGTCGTTGAGGTGTTGGATCATCAGCAGAGAAGCGGTCCAATCGTTAAGACTGATT
>CANHSW010000293.1 GCA_947463165.1 Cyanobacteriota bacterium | reverse complement strand
CTGGAAGCGGCTTTGCGCTGGCCCCTGCATCGGTTGGCGACAGCCCTGATCTGGCCCCAGGTGCGCAAGCAGTTGGTGGGCGGCGAGCTGCGCCTGGCCATCAGTGGCGGCGGCGCCCTGGCGATTCACGTGGATGGTTTTTTCGAGGCGATTGGCATTGAGTTGCTGGTGGGCTACGGCCTCACCGAGACCAGTCCGGTGCTCACCTGTCGCCGCCGCTGGGCCAACCGGCGCGGTAGCGCCGGCCAACCGCTGCCTGGCACCGCCATCAAAGTTGTGGATCCCGACAGCCGCAGCCCCCTGCCCCAGGGCGGTCGGGGCCTGGTGCTGGCCAAAGGTCCCCAGGTGATGACGGGCTACTGGCACAAGCCAGAGGCCACGGCCAAAGCGCTCGATGCCGAGGGCTGGTTTGACACCGGCGATCTCGGCTATCTGCTGGCCGATGGCTCCCTGGTGCTGAGCGGCCGGGCCAAGGACACGATCGTGCTCAGCAGTGGCGAGAACATCGAACCAGGGCCGTTGGAAGAGTGTCTGGTGGCCTGCTCGCTGGTGGAGCAGGTGATGCTGGTGGGCCAAGACCGCAAGTCGCTGGGGGCCCTGGTGGTGCCCCGGCCCGAGGCGTTACAGGCCTACGCCCGCGAGCTGGGGCTGCGGTTGCCCCCCCACCTGGCCGAGCCAGCCAAGGCACTAGGCACAGCCTCGCCAGACTCAGCTTCCCAAATTAACCCCGCCTCAGACACCGCTGCCCTTTACAAGGCGATCACCAGCCGGCTTAACCGCCGCCTGGCGGCCCGGCCCGGTGGTCGCGCCGAGGAACGACTGGCCGGGGTGGCCCTGGTGCAGCCCTTCAGCCTGGAGAACGGGCTGCTTACCCAAACCTTGAAGCAGCGTCGCGATCGCATTGCCAGCCGCGATGCCGCCGCCATCGACTCCATCTACGCCCCTCGCGCATAGGGCTTGTGCTTGCTGGCGGTCGCTCGGGCTGTCAGCTTGGGCAGGATTACTAACTTCCATGGCCAACGGCATGCTCACGATCAAGCGCAGCATCACAGTGCGCGCCGTAGTCACACCCCGCTGGAAGGAGGAGGCCGAACGGGAGCTGAGCAGCGCCGTCAGCAACAGCGACGCTCAGCTGGCCCAGCTGGAGCAGGAGGGCCAGCAGCTGATCGATGAAATCCGTCGCCAGAGCGCCAACCCCCTCGATCCGCGGGTGCAGGACCAGGTGATCGGCGTGCAACAACAGGTGGCCACCAAGCGGGCCGAACTGGAGGAGCAAAAGCGCCAGCTGCTGGAGCAGCAACGCCAGGTGCGAGATCTGGAGTTGGAGGAGGTGGTGGAGCAGGGCCAGCTGGAGAGCTTCTGCGAAGTGGCAGTAGGCGATAACCTGGTACAAAAATTACAGGCGTCTTTGCTAGTTCGCGATGGCGTAATCGAGGCTATCGAAGACGGTCTATGACTAGTGACAAAAACTACAGTCGTCATTGCTAGTGCGCGACGGTGTGATCGAAGCGATCGAAGATGGTGAATAATTAGCGGATAACCCAACTGATTTCGCATGGTTGGCGCAATAAACATTAGCAAAAAAAATGCAATTATCATTGCTGGTGCTTCACGGCCTGATCGAAGCCATCGAAGATTGAAGATGATTTATCTCTAGCTGCCTAATTTGCTATTTTTGTTTGGGTGGCAAAAGTAATTGGCGGCAAAATGTTTGCAAAATGTTGACAAGTTGTCGGCTAAATACATTTAGCCCAATAAATGGCAGATTAAAACCAGCCGGAAGGGTGGCCCTATGCAGCCACCCTTCATTAATTTTGGCTGCTTTTGAAGTAGCCCAGGTGCCCTTCCTGGCAGGTAAGCCTGAGAAAAAGCGGCTTTCGGCTGTTGAGGCTGCTGCTGAGGCTGATGGGCCTCGTAAAATGCAGCACAATTAAGACGCAGCCCTCCGTTGGCCACCCACGACATCTTCATGCCGGCCCTGTCCTCCACCATGACGGAGGGCAAGATCGTGGAGTGGCTCAAGCAACCCGGCCAGCGGGTGGAAAGGGGCGATTCGGTGCTGGTGGTGGAATCAGACAAGGCCGACATGGATGTGGAGGCCTTCCATGGCGGCTTCTTGGCTGCGGTGCTGATGCCCGCCGGCGGCACCGCACCGGTGGGAGAGACCATCGGCCTGATCGTGGACAGCGAGGCCGAAATCGCTGCCGCCGCCGCGAATGCACCCGCAGCAGCCCCCGCCGCCACTGCTCCCGCCGCCACTGCGCCGGCAAGTCCAGCCCCCAGCCCAGCCCCAGCTCCCACCGCCCTGGTGGTTGCCGCCCCGGTGGTAGCTCCCCCGGCCGTGGCGCCGGCGCCAGCCGCTGTCGCTAGCAATGGCGGCCGGGTGGTGGCATCGCCGCGGGCCAAGAAACTGGCCAGCCAACTGGGGGTGGTGCTGGAGGGACTGCAGGGCAGTGGCCCCCATGGCCGCATTCAGGCGGAAGATGTGCTGGCCGCCGGCGGCCAGCCGATCAGCGTTCCCCGGGTGGCGGAAGGCAGTGGGCCAGCGGTGGCTGCCGTCGCTAGCGCCAGCAACGGCGCCGCCGCTACTACCGCCGCCAGTCCCGCAGCGCCAGCCGCCCCTGCCGCTCCGCTGGGTCAGGCCTTTGGCCGGCCAGGCGAAACCGTGGCTTTCAACACCCTGCAGCAGGCGGTGAACCGCAGCATGGTCGCCAGCCTGACGGCGCCCTGCTTCCACGTGGGCTACACAATTACCACTGATAAACTGGATGCATTCTATAAAAAAGTGAAGGGCAAGGGGGTCACGATGACGGCCCTGCTGGCCAAGGCTGTGGGGGTGGTGCTGGCTCGCCATCCCCAGGTGAATGCCACCACCACCGAAGCCGGCATGCTCTATCCCGCCGCCGTGAATGTGGCCGTGGCCGTGGCTATGGAGGACGGTGGATTGATCACACCGGTGCTGGCCAATACCGACAGCACTGATATTTATTCCCTGGCGCGTAACTGGGCTGATCTGGTGGCTCGCGCCCGCAGCAAGCAACTAAAGCCAGAGGAGTACAGCACCGGCACCTTCACCCTCTCAAACCTGGGGATGTTTGGCGTGGATCGCTTTGATGCAATTTTGCCGCCGGGCACCGGCGCCATCCTGGCCGTCGCCGCCTCGCGTCCCACGGTGGTGGCCGCCAAGGATGGTTCGATTTCGGTTAAAAATCAGATGCAGGTGAACCTCACCTGTGACCACCGCACCATCTACGGAGCCCATGCCGCCGCTTTCCTCAAGGATCTGGCCCAGTTGATTGAGACTGCACCCGAAAGCCTTGCTTTCTAAAAAATAGCTGATTTCGGCTAGGCGCCAGGGCCTCATATTTGCTTGGCCGGTGGGTTGTTTAATAGTTATGCTGGAAGT
>CANHSW010000292.1 GCA_947463165.1 Cyanobacteriota bacterium | reverse complement strand
TGCCCTCGGCGGTGATCTGAAACGGCCGTTGCGAAAGGTTTATGGCGGTGGCATCGGCCTCCAGCAGGCGAGTGCCCCAGCGCAGCGCCTGGGACTTCATCCGATCCATCAAATCGGGCCCGAGGATGCCATCGGGGAAGCCGGGGAAGTTTTCCACATGGGTGGTGGTCATCAACTGGCCGCCGGGGATGCCACCGTCCTGAAAGCCGGTGATCAGCAAAGGAGAGAGGTTGGCCCGGGCGGCATAGATGGCCGCGGTATATCCGGCGGGCCCTGAACCGACGATCACCAAATTTTCCACGGCGGCGCCTTTGTCAGCAGAAAAGGAGGAAGCGGCGGGGGCAGCGACCACGGCAGCCAAAGCGGAGTGATTATGAGTTGAGCCTAGGGGGTCGCTCGGAAAACTGTTTGCTGGATTGGCTTGCTGAAACTGGATTGGTTTGGTGGAACTGGATTGGCTTGGTGAAATAGAAGTGGCTGGTGTCGGGCCCGGCCACGGGGCCTGGTCATGGCCAGTGCCCAAAAGCTTTCCCAGGCAAATTCCCGGCGCAGCTAGTGCGAATCTCTGGCCTCCAAAGCCTTGACGCGCTAAGAGGCAATTGCTTAAAGGTAGTTCAAAAATAACAAAGTTTAGCTAAGCTAATATGAGAGAAGCATTGCGGCGACTGGCCCGCTTCTTGCGCTGATGAGCGCAATGGGGAATCCTCGAGGTGCCGTTAAGAAATTCATTGCAGCCGTGGCTGGCTCTCGTCACTGCTTGTGGCTGCAGCGTTTTTCGCGATTGTGGTTTATGACCGTCGTAATTTATCGCCGTCATGGTTTAACGCCAGCGCGGTTTATAGCCGCGATAGTTTTACTCCTGCATGGTTTATTGCCTAAATATTTTATCGCGGCCATGGTTTGCCGCTTAAATTCTATAAAGTCTGCATAGTTTGCCATCGCAATGATTTATCATAACAATAGTTTCTCGCCAATACGCTTTAAAGGTTACATGGTTTATAGACATCGTGGCTTGCCGCTACTGAAGCCTATAGGTGCCAAGACTTGTTAATGCCGAGACTTGCCTATGCAGTGGCTTATCGGTGATGCAGCTTGTCTTTGTTGCGGCTTATTGCTGCTAAACGCTCAAGGGGGCCAGCGCTCAAATCTCCAGTAGGCCGTCGGTTTCTGGCTGGATCATGCGACCCAGATCGCGAGGCACCATCAGCACGCTGGCATCAAGTAATTCAGGATGCTCCTCCAAGCAGAGCAGCCACTCACGAAATTCCTCGTTGAGGGCGAAACTCTCTTCAAAGTGCTCAAGACAATCGAGAGTTGCACCCCGGGCCAGTGCCCAGCTCACTGCGACGGTAAGTCGACGATGCACTGAAGCGTCCATGGCTGATCCCGTGGAAGTAAATCTACGCTGCCGAGGGACCGGCCATCGGGAGGTATTGGTTGACACAACATTTGAATTACGTTTGCCGCGCCGATGCACCCAGCGCTGACGGCTAGTGCCCCTATAGACAACTCGCTGGGGTCAAATCCTCGCTCTCCAGGCCCCGCTGTCACTCAAATTGTGCCCGCAGCCGGGGTTTTCCACAGGCTCGATCAGGCGGGTGCTCCGCTCAGCGGTTGCGGGAGTTGCTGGCGGAGGGCAAAAAACTGGGTAGCTCCGGTCCCCGGAAGCGGATCAGTTCGCCTGGGCGCTCGTCGATCGCCTGCAGGGGCAGAGTGCCGCTCGGCGCGCCGCCCGCCAGGGGCTCGCCAGGCAGGCTGCGGGGGCGGATTAGATAGGGCTCGCTGAGCGACCAGCTGCGGGCAAAGCCGATCAGCAGCGGGTCGGCTGGGGCATAGACGTAGGAGGGCAGCCGGGGAATCGCCTCTAGAGCGGCCCTGCCGCCATCCACCCGTACGGCCCTGGTGATCGCCTGCAGGAAGCGGCTGCGGGTGACCACCGTGGTCAGGTAGGTGACCAGTCGCAGCCGTGGGGCGTCAAACCCTTCGGCACACATGTCGATGCTCACCAGCCAGTCGGCCTCGCCGCCGCGAAAGGCCGCCATGCGCCGGGCGGCCTCGGGATCCTGGGAATGCACCAGGTGCACCCGGTCGCCCTGCTCCTCCAACAGGCCGGTGATGCGCCGGGCGTGGGCGATGTCGCGGGCGATCACCAGCCCTGCCGCCTCGGGGTGGCCTTGGCGCAGTTGCTCCAGCCGGCTGCGGCCCTGGAGCAGCAGCCGCAGGGCGATGCTGCTCTCGTCTCCGGGTTCAATCGCCCGGCGCAAATTGCGCGCCCGCCAGCTCTCCCGCGATTCGGCCGAGATGGGCGAAGTTTCCAGGGCGGTCGCCTGGGGGTAGCGGCCATGGTCCACCCAGCCGTCTTGAAAGCAAAATTCCAGCGGCCGCACATCGCCCGCGGCGATCAGCTCGCGGGGCTCAACGCTGAGGTCTGCGGCAATCTGCTCGACAATCTCCTCCCCCTGGCGCAACCGCAGCCGCCTGGCGGCACAGAAGGCCAGATTGTCGGCGCGAAAGGGGGTGCCCGTGAGCCCCAGGCGCAATTGGGCGGCCTGGCTAAGCAGGTTGAAGGCATGGCCCCAGGCGGCGGCCTCCGGTTCGTCTGGATCCAGCCCCAGGTGGTGCACCTCATCGGCAATCGCCAACCAGCGGCCAAAGCCGGCGGTAGCCAGTTGCCGCTCCAGGCGCTGGCGATTGCGAGCCGCCCCCTGATAGGTGAGCAACAGCCCCGCAGGCGTCTTGTTCCCGGTCAAGGCACCAGCCAAGACCTCAGTCAATTCCCCAGCCAATGCCTCATTCGATGGAATGGCACCAGTCACCCCTTCGTCATCCCACTGGCGCAGATCCAGCCCCAGATGGCCGGCGGCCTGCATCCACTGGGCGGCAATCGAGCTGCGGTGACAAAAAACCAAAAAGCGATCCAGGCGGCCCTCGGCCCAGAGCTGTTGGAAGCCGAGCAGGGCGCCCAGGGTCTTGCCGGCACCAGGGCCGGCGTGCACCAGCAGGTCATGGCCCCCGGGGATGGGATTGAGCAGCCGGGTGCGCAGCAACTCGATCAGACGGGCCTGCCACTGGCGCGGCTGAATCCCCCTGGCACTGGGCTCGATGCCAGCCGCAGCATTGGGCTCCATGCCAGCGGTGAGGCTGGCTCCAGGGGCCGGAGAGCTGTTGAGATCAAACGATGGTGGCGCCATCCCGCCATTTTGCGGGCCCCAGCCAGTTTTGCGGGGCCCCAGCCATTTGTGCGGGCCCCAGCTATTGGTGTGGGCCCCAGCCATTTATGTGGGACAGCCTGCTGCCTGGGCCCAGTTGATCGGCCATGGCCACTGGTTAGCCATGGCGGCTGATGAGCCATGGCCGCTGGAGGGTGACGGTTTCCAGGTCTCAATTGGATTGGCTATGGCCGCTTGGCCCTCTTC
>CANHSW010000291.1 GCA_947463165.1 Cyanobacteriota bacterium | reverse complement strand
GTGCTGGAAAGCCTGCTAGTAGAACGCTTTGGCGCCAAGCGCCTGGCCACCCAGGTCTAGATATCGCCTCACTACACCGCCGCACTACACCGCCTCTCTACACCGCCCCCCACACCGCCGCACTACTGGCCATAGGCCGTCAAACTCAAAGCAGTTGTGCCTGGCGCGGGGCCTGTCGGGGTCGGCTTCGCCGGGGCGTCGGCACTGCTCCTAGCTTCACGGCGTCTTTGGGCGCTGCCTCTGGTTTTGCTGCGCTTGTAAGCGCTGCGCCTGTCTGCACTGCGCCTAGCTTCACTGCCCCCAGCTTCGCTGCTCCCTGTCTTCGCTGCCCCGCGCCCATGGATCCCGGCGAGCTTCCCGCCCTCGACAGTCCGGAACGCTGGGGCTGGCTGCAGCGGTTGCGGCGCCACACCCCCCTTGAGCTGGAGCCCTGGTTGGCGGCGATCGAAGCCGGCAGCGTGGATGTCGATGCTGAATTGCTGGTGGTGCTCAGCGATCAACTGCCCGCCGAGGCCTCCCTGCGGCTATTGCGCTGGTGGTTTGAGCAGAACCAGCAACAGCCGCTGCCGCCAGAGCCGCTGCCGCCAGAGCTGCTGCCGCCAGAGCTGCTGCCACTGATCGGCCAGCCCCGCCATCGCGACTGCGCCGCCCAGCTGCGCTCAGGGCTCCAGGGGGAGCTGTCCCAGGCGGCGCGGGCCCAGGCATTGGCGCTGCTGGGCCACCAGCGGGATCCCAGCGATCTGCCGCTGTTGCTGGGCCAGCTGCTCACCCCCCAGCCCCTGGCGGTGCGCCGTGGCGCCCTGGAGGCCCTGAGCCTGGGGCTCTCCTGCTGGCCGCTCCGGCCGCTGCGGGCCGCCTTGAGCCAGTTGGTGGGCGATCTGGATCCGGGGCTGGCGGGCCAGGCGGTGGATCTGCTGGCCCGCCAGCCGAGGGCCCGTCCGACCCTGCTCCAGCTGGCCCGCCAGCCGCTGGATCCAGCCGTTGCCAGCCGCATCCAGCGCCGGCTGGCCGCCCTGGGGGCCAACCCCCTGGTGTTGATCGTGCATGGCCGCGCCGGCGGGGAACTGGCTCCGGAATGGCCGGTTTTGGCCAGGGAACTGGAGCGCCTCCGCGGTGCGGCGGTGCTGCTGCAGCCGCTCACAGCCCCGGAAGCGCTGCAGCCGGCCGAACGGCCCTGGCCGCCGCAGGGGCCGATCACCCTGGCCCCCCTGTTGCACCTGCCCGGCGGCCATGTGCGCGATGACCTGCCCCAATTGGCGGCGGCCTGGCGCCGCCGCCGGCCGGTGCTGCGGCTGCCGTTTCTAGGGGCCTGGCCCCGGTGGCAACAGGCTCTGGCCGCCGAGCTGGCCTCGCTGATCGCGGCCCATGGAGCGCCCCTGCACCTGGGCTATCACCCGGTGCGGGGGCAGCTGCCGCAGCGCTACCTGGAGCATTTGGCCCGCCAACTGGGCCAGGGGGTGGTGCTGGCTCCATACAGTGCAGCCCAACTACCCCCTGGCGCCCTGGTCCGCACCGGCCCTCCCTTAACCCTGGCCCTGGCTGCCGCCAACGAGGGCTCCCTGTTGCGGCGACCCGGGTTGCGGCGGGCGCTGTTGGAGCTGTTGGAGGCGCTGCCATGACCCCGGGCACCGTCTATCTGGTGGGGGCAGGGCCAGGCGATCCCGAATTGCTCACCCTCAAGGCCTACCGATTGCTGCGGCGCTGCGACGCCCTGGTGTACGACGCCCTGGTGCCCCAGGCCCTGCTCGAGTTGGTGCCCGAGCACTGTGAGCGCCGCTTCGTGGGCAAAAGGCGGGGCCATCACTCCGTGCCCCAGCCCAGCACCAACGCGGTGCTGGTGCAACTGGCCCAGCAGCACCAGTGCATCGTGCGCCTCAAGGGCGGCGATCCCTTCCTGTTCGGCCGCGGCGGCGAGGAGGCCGCCCACCTGGTGGCCCATGGCGTGGCAGTTGAGGTGGTGCCTGGCATCACCGCCGGCATCGCCGCTCCCGCCTACGCGGGAATCCCGATCACCCATCGCCAGGCCGGCTCCTGCGTCACCTTCGTTACCGGCCACGAGGAAATCGATAAGCAGCGGCCCGGCGTCGATTGGCGCGGCCTGGCCCGCAGCAGCGATGGCCTGGTGATCTACATGGGATTGCACAACTTGCGCCGCATCAGCGAGGAATTGCAGGCGGGCGGCCTGGCTGCCGACACCCCCGCAGCGGTAATCCAAGAGGGCACTGTGAAGGGGCAAAGGCTGCTGATCAGTTGCCTGGGCCAGCTGGCGGATCGGGTGGAGGCCGAGGATTTCAGTTCACCCTCCATCGTGGTTGTGGGCCAGGTGGTGCTGCAGCGGGTGGCCAGCTGCGCTCCGGCGCCGGCCGATGCCTCCATGCCGCTGCCCCTGCCTTCCTAGGGGAAATTGCCCTACTCCAACTGCAGCACGCCCCGGGTGCGCCGGCGGCGTTCCTGGTCTTCTGCCTCCAGGCGCACCAGGCAGTCGCCCTGGGGCACCAGCAGGCAGCTCACGTAGTCGGAGGCGGCCACCAGGGCGGCCCGGATGGCCTTGGCCGCCGGGGTGCGCTGGGTCTCGGCACTGTTGCTGCCAAAACGCAGGGTGCCGGCGGCACCGGTGAGGGCCTGGCCCGTACGGCCCATGTTGGGGGCTGCAAACAGGGCCAAGCCGGCGGCGGGCCAAAGGCTGATGCCGGTTTGGCGTGCATCAGCCACACTGCTGGCCCGGCCCTCCACCGTGCGGCTGCCCACCAGCTCACCGCTGCGACTATCCACGACGCGGATATCGATGGCCACGTAGTCCCTGGTTTCCAGTTGCTCATTGCTGGTGCCAAAGCCCAGCAGGCCAAAACTGCTGCCCGCTCCCTTGCTGGCCACGTTGGAGTCGTAGGAGCTCACCGTGCCGAGCACGATGTAGCGCGCGCCGCGCAGGCCGCCCCGCCGGGCCGCGGCGGCATTCCTGGGCACCAATCCCAGCTCCGCCAGCTCTTGCTCCGAGAGCACCTGCTTCAGTTCGGAGCGCTCCACCACCTGCAAAGTGCCGCTGGCCTGCAGTTCATTGGCCAGGGCCGCCGCCAGATCGGTCGCCACCGGCCCCTGCCACCACCAGGTCCGCTGGGTCACGCTGTTTTTGAAATCCGGCACCGACACCGTGGGCCTGCTGCTGGGCCTGGCGTTGGGCCTGGCGCCATAGGGATAGCCCTGGCCCTGGGCCGCCGCTGATTGCAGCGCCGCCAGTAGCAGCGCCCCTGCGGCGATTCGCATCAGCCGGGGTCGGATAGGCAGCAACTTCGTAATCATGATTGAAATCACGGGGAATAGTGGTCAGACTTGTAGGTGCATTCGACAGCTGTAAAGGCAATTGCCTTCAGAGTGCTTTCACCGGTCTACACCCCCCAGATGGCACCAATCCTCAGATGGCGCT
>CANHSW010000290.1 GCA_947463165.1 Cyanobacteriota bacterium | reverse complement strand
TGCTGGCCGACGCCGAGGTAATGGCCGCCATCGAGGGCCACGGCCGCGTGGCCCGCACCCTGGCGATCGTGAACACCGATCGCAGCGTGGGCGCCCGCCTCGCCGGGGAAATCGCCGCCCGCCACGGCAACACCGGCTTCCAGGGCCAGCTCGACCTCACCTATGAGGGGGCCGCCGGCCAGAGCTTTGGGGCCTTCGTGCTCCAGGGCCTGAACGTGCGCCTGGTGGGCGAAGCCAACGACTACGTGGGCAAGGGCATCAATGGTGGCCGGATCACGGTGGTGCCGCCGGCGGCGGTACAAGACCCCGGTGAGCAGGTAATTCTCGGCAATACCTGCCTCTACGGCGCCACCGGCGGCGAGCTCTATGCGCTGGGTAGGGCTGGTGAGCGCTTTGCGGTGCGCAACAGCGGTGCCAAAACCGTGGTGGAGGGGGCAGGCGATCACTGCTGTGAATACATGACCGGTGGGGTGGTGGTGGTGCTGGGCTCCACGGGCCGCAATGTGGCCGCCGGCATGACCGGTGGGGTGGCCTTCCTGCTAGATGAAGATGGCGGTTTAGCCGATCGTCTTAACCGGGAAATCGTGACCCTTTGCGATCTCACCACCACGGCCCAAGAAGACCTACTCAAGCCATTACTGGAGGCCCACCTAGAGCACACCGGCAGCGCCAAAGCGGCGATGATCTTGGCCAACTGGCATAGCTGGAAAGCCAAGTTCAAGCTGTTAGTACCCCCCAGCGAACTGGCCAACGTGGGTCTAGCCCAACAGCAGGCGGTGGCGGCCTAGGTAGCCATAAGCACGCCAAGCATTGCAACGCTTTGCGTGCCACCAAACCAGTATTATTTAAGCTTTCTCAAGGATCCTTAATTACGGCTACCATATGGCGATGCCTAAGCCGAACAGCCTGCCTAGCGGGGATGCTGCCGCATCAGCCGCTGCACCTCGCCAGCGTGGTAGCTGCTGCGGGTGAGGGGACTGCTCACCACCTGTAGGAAGCCCAGCTCATCTTCGCCGTGCTGGCGGTATTGATCAAATTGCTCTGGGGTGACAAATCGCGCCACCTGCAGATGTTTGGGGCCTGGTGATAGGTATTGGCCGATGGTAACGATGTCTACGCAGTGTTGGCGCAGGTCTGCCATTACCTCCAGCACCTCGGCATCGGTTTCGCCTAGGCCCACCATCAACCCCGACTTGCTATATGTGCGGGGCCATTGCTCGCGCACCAGGCGCAATAATTCCAGCGAGCGGGTATAGATGCCCTGGGGCCGCACGCTGCGGTAGAGCCTCGGTACGGTTTCGATGTTGTGGTTGAGCACATCGGGGGCCGCCGCCATCACCTGGGCCAGGGCCTGCCAATTGCCGCAGAAATCGGGAATCAGCAGTTCGATGCTGGTGAGCGGCGAGTGCTGTCGCACCTGCTCAACGCAGGCCACAAATTGGCTGGCGCCGCCATCCTCCAGGTCGTCGCGATTCACCGAGGTGATCACCACATGACTCAAAGCCAGCCGCCGCACCGCTTCCCCCAGCCGCTGCGGTTCGCTGGCATCAAGGGACCGCACGCTCTTGTCGAAGTCGATGTCGCAGTAGGGGCAGGCGCGGGTGCAGCCCGGCCCCATGATCAAAAAGGTGGCGGTGCCGCCGGCGAAGCACTCGCCGATGTTCGGGCAGCTGGCCTCCTGGCACACCGTGTTCAGCTTCAGGTCCACCAGCAGGTCGGCCACCGCACCGATGCGCTCCCGCTGGGGGGCCTTCACGCGCAGCCAATCGGGTTTCAGCAAGGCACTGGTGGGGCCACGGGGGCCGGGCGGGGCAGGTGGTAACTCTAGAAAGCGCCTGGTGCGCCCTGGCCATCCCCTACAGTTCAATCATCGGGATGTAGCGCAGCTTGGTAGCGCACTTCGTTCGGGACGAAGGGGCCGCAGGTTCGAATCCTGTCATCCCGACTTTGCCGTTTCTTTCCGCACCGCCGGTCGAGGCGCCTTCCGCACCGTTGGCCCGGGCGTCTTAGACCAGTTCAGCTGAGGGCCTTAGGCCAGTTCAGCCCCGGGATAGCCCCTGGGCGTCACCATTTTTCCGTCCTGCAGGTAGCTGCTGGAATTGCCCACCAGCACCAGGGTGAGCATGTCCACCTGATCGATAGGCAGGCTGCCCAAGCTGTGCAGGCTCACCACTTCTTCGCTGCGGCCCAGTTGGCGGGCGATCGCCACCGGCGTGCTGGCCGGCCGGCCCTCCAGCAGCAGCTCACAGGCCCGCTGCAATTGCCAGTGGCGATCGCGGGAACGGGGGTTGTAAAGCGCCACCACGAAGTCGCCCGCCGCCGCCGCCCGCAGCCGCCGCTCGATCACCTGCCAGGGGGTGAGCCGGTCGCTGAGGCTGATCGTGCAAAAGTCGTGCATCAGGGGTGCCCCGGCCCGGGCCGCCGCCAGTTGCAGCGCTGAAATGCCTGGATGCACCGCAAAGCCGGGCCGGGCATTTGCTGGCAGCTGCAGCCACAGCTCCAGCGCCAGCCCCGCCATCGCATAGATGCCGCTATCGCCGGAAGACACCAGCGCCACCGGCAGCCCCTGGCAGGCCAAAGCCAGGGCCTCGGCGCAGCGGGCCCGCTCCTCAGTGAGTCGCCCGTCGAGCCGCAGTTGATCCGAGCGCCGCAGGGGCTCCAGCAGATCCAGGTAAAGGCCGTAACCCACCCAGGCGCTGCTGGCGGCCAGGGCCTGCCGCGCTGCTGGGGTGAGCAGATCCAAGCTCCCCGGCCCACTGCCCACCAGGTGCAATTGCCCCCGCTGCGGTGCCCACTGGTCCAGCGCCTGGCAGATGGCCAGGGTGGCGGCGCCGTTTTCGCCGGCCTGACGCCGCTCGATTTGTTTGGGCAGCAACAGCTGGGCGCCGACACCGGCGGCCAGCAGCGCCGCCGCCTCGGCCACGCTGGCGGTGCCCATCTCGGCCGCCACCGCCGCCGATGGGTTTGGTACTGGCACCTCTGCCAATTGCTCCGCCTGGAAAAGGCGCAGCGGCCAGCCCCTTCTGGCCGCCAGCTCCAGCAGCGCCGGCTCGTCGCCCTTGCGATCGATGCTGGCCAGCCCAGCCACCGCCGCCGCCGCCAGCTGAGCTGCCGCCAGCCCCTCCATAACCAGCCGCTCCAGCAGGGCCAGATCCGTGCCCCGCTCGCAGCCGATACCCAGCCACAGGCAGGGGGGATGCCAGCGACAACCGGGCCCCTCCCGCGCCGTCACCAGCAGCTCTAGATGCTCGGCGGCGGCAATGGTTGCCGGCTCTGGTGCGCCCTTTGGCGATGGCGTGGCCGATGGCAATGACGTGGCCGTTGGCAATGGCGTGGCCGATGGCAATGGCGTGGCCGATGGCAATCGTGTCGTTACGGGGGCTGGCGTGATGGAGCTGGCTTGATCGCCTTCGCTGCGCTCGCCGTGGGGCGCCGCCGCCTGCAGCT
>CANHSW010000289.1 GCA_947463165.1 Cyanobacteriota bacterium | reverse complement strand
CTTTTGCGCTCCGCTGCCGCCGTGACCCTGCCCGCCTGGCCCAAGGCCTCCCAAGCGATCGGGTTCACCCTGCTGGCCATGGGCCTGGGGGCCCTGGCCCTGGCGGCATGGCGGGCCGGCCATCCGCCCCTACCGGCTGAATATGCAACCCTGCGGGCGGTGATGCAGCGGTTGGCGCAACACAATTTCCTGGGGCAAAATCCAATTGGCTTCTCGATCAACAACGGCTCCTACGCCGCCAGCCTGGCCCAGATGCGGGGTTTTTGCAAAGAAGAAAACTGCGACTTCTACGCCCAGCTGGATCCCTACAAAAACTACAGCAAAGACTGGGATGAGATCAGCCGCCAGAGCTATACGCTCGGAGATGTAGAAGGCTGGTCTACCGCCAACGGCAGCATCGAAATCCCCCGGGCTGCCTTCCGCATCTACGGCCGCCGCAGTGGCTGGTTGGCCTGCACCGTGGCCCACGAAATCGCCCATATCCAGCGCCATCACCTGTTTACGGCGAGCTATTACGCCAACAACACGATTCGATCAGCGAGCGCCCAGAAACAAGAGCAGCTAAACTACGTAAAATCCCGCCAGCAGGAGCTGGAGGCCGATCGTGATGCCGCAGTGATCATGGCCCGGGCCGGCTACGGGGGTCGTATCTGCTTGGATGCCCTGATTTTTGCCCATAAATCCAGCGGTGATGGCAGCGCCACCGAGCCCAACTCCACCCATCCCGGCTACGATGACCGCATCAAGGCGATAACCAAATTTTACGCTCACCTGGAAAAGCATCCGCCCGCCAAAACCAGCAGCACCCCCGGCCAGTTTCACTACAGCCCCGCCGACAATCTGCTGAGCTTTACCCCCTCCCAAAACTGAAGCTAAGCTACTGAAGCTAAGTTAGGCCAATGTTCCGTTTTCTACTAAACCTGCTCTGGTTCCTGCTCGGTGGCCTGGTGATGGGCCTGGGCTGGTGGCTGGTGGGCGCGATCGCCGCCCTCACAATCGTGGGTATCCCCTGGGCCCGGGCCTGCTTTGTGATCGGCAGCTTCTCCTTTTGGCCCTTTGGCCAGGAGGCCGTGAGCCGGCGGGAACTCACCGGCCAGGAAGATCTCGGCACCGGACCCCTGGGGCTGCTCGGCAACGTGATCTGGTTTGTGGTGGCCGGCTGGTGGCTGGCGATTGGTCACCTGGCATCCGCCCTGGCCTGCTTTATCTCGATCATTGGCATCCCCTTTGGACTCCAGCACATCAAATTGGCGCTGATTGCCCTGGCACCAATCGGCATGCAGGTGGTGCCCAGGCATCAGCGCTAGGGCAGTCTTTTGCAGTCAGCTAGAGGGCCCAGCCATCTTTTAATTATTAAACCGGTAACGCAACCAGCCGCCATCAGAAAACCCGGCAGCTCGGGCCACCGGGTTCTCCAGGGATGCCAAATAAAAGATGAGAAATGCTCAAGGCTTGGCCCCATCAATCGGCAACTCCCGCCTGGGTTATTCAGCCCAGGATTCGCAGATCGGCATTACGCAGATTGCCCATGGCTCACACATCTAGCTGGTTAGGCAACATCAGGCTTTCATGTTGGGCGGATTTCCAATCTGATCACCTCCAATCATCGGCCCGGGCGACTTACCCGGCTGCTTTGGGGAGAGGGCCTTGGGGGGTGCCTCCCCTCAACTTCAAAATAGTGCCTGGCGAGGCCCGCAGACCCCTCGGAAAGTACCTATTCCCGTACCTGAGAGAGCGGCCCAGCCCATTCGGCAGCCCCTATCAGCTAGCCGGCCCGGCTGGAAACCAGCAGGCACCAGCCCGCATCGGTAGGCATGAAAATTCATTAATCGGTATGTGAAGATCGGCAAAGTAGTGTCAAGTTTATTTTCGCGGCCTAGCCACGTTAGTCGGGTCGCCTAAAATATGAGATGGTCTCCCTCCTGGGAGATCTCCAACCGTTCTCTACATCCATGGCCACAGCACTGCGCGGCGGCCGCTCCAGTAGCTGGCAGAACTTCTGCCAATGGGTCACCTCCACCAACAACCGCATCTATGTGGGTTGGTTTGGTGTGCTGATGATTCCCTGCCTACTGGCGGCCACCATCTGCTTCATCATTGCCTTCATCGCGGCACCACCGGTTGATATCGACGGCATCCGCGAACCCGTTGCCGGCTCCTTGATTTACGGCAACAACATCATCTCCGGCGCCCTTGTTCCCTCCAGCAACGCCATCGGTCTGCACTTCTACCCCATTTGGGAAGCCGCCAGCCTCGATGAATGGCTATACAACGGCGGTCCCTATCAGCTGGTGGTGTTCCACTTCCTGATCGGCATCTCGGCCTACATGGGCCGCCAGTGGGAGCTCAGCTATCGCCTCGGCATGCGCCCTTGGATCTGCGTGGCCTATTCAGCTCCGCTATCCGCCGCCTTCGCCGTGTTCCTGATCTATCCCTTTGGTCAGGGTTCCTTCTCCGACGGTATGCCCCTGGGCATTTCCGGCACCTTCAATTTCATGTTGGTGTTCCAGGCTGAACACAACATCCTGATGCACCCCTTCCACATGCTGGGGGTGGCGGGCGTGTTCGGTGGCAGCCTGTTCTCCGCCATGCACGGCTCCCTGGTCACCTCCAGCCTGGTGCGGGAAACCACCGAGGCTGAATCGCAAAACTACGGTTACAAATTTGGCCAGGAAGAAGAAACCTACAACATCGTGGCCGCCCACGGTTACTTCGGTCGTCTGATCTTCCAATACGCCTCTTTCAACAACAGCCGCAGCCTGCACTTCTTCCTGGGTGCCTGGCCTGTGGTGGGCATTTGGTTCACCTCCATGGGCATCAGCACCATGGCCTTCAACCTCAACGGCTTCAACTTCAACCAGTCGATCCTGGACGCCCAGGGTCGGGTGCTGCCCACCTGGGCCGATGTGCTCAACCGGGCAAATCTGGGGATGGAAGTGATGCACGAGCGCAACGCTCACAACTTCCCCCTGGATCTGGCCGCCCACCAGTCCAGCCCCCTGGCCCTCACCGCCCCGGCGATCGGCTGAAGCTAACCAGACTGGTGAAACAAACAGGCTGGTTAAACTAAACAGCCTGCTGAACCTAAACAGGCTGGTGAACCTAAACAGCCCCGCCTGAAGGGCCATAGCCAAAGGCCTGCCGCCACCCCCTCACCAGAGGGGGTTTTTCATGCTCTCGCACACCCTGCCTCCAGGCGGCTGTGCAGGTGAAAGGTTGCTGCAGAAAAAGCGGGAGCTGGCCCCAGCTGGGATGAACCTGAGCGCAACCTGGGCCCCACCAGCGCTCAACCAGAGCCGAACCAGCTCTCAACCCTGCATCCAGCCCTGCACCAGCGGTCGGCCAGCGGCGAGGATGGGCCCCCGTTTGCTCCACCCAGCCGCGGTGATTACCGCCATCTCCCAGCCCCCCGTCCCTGGCGATGCCAGCCAGCAGCGCTGGCCCTGGTGGCCGCT
>CANHSW010000288.1 GCA_947463165.1 Cyanobacteriota bacterium | reverse complement strand
GATCTACGCGACCATGTTCAAGTTGCCCCTTATCTCAAATCTGCCTAATGAGCACACCAGATTTTAATGCCATGTCATCTCCCCTGCCGTCACCCCCAGTAGATGGCGAGTCTCAGCCTTCTCTAACGCCTAATAGCACCGCTCTGGTGGCGGCCCTACCGCCAACATTGATGCCGGTTGATGGGGAGGACTTTCTCCCTGGACCTGGCCCCTGGGCGTCGGCTTTGGGGCGACAACTGATTTTGCTTTTCCTGCTCGGTTTCGGTGCCATGGCTGTTTGGCCTATGCGCGAAACCGTTAGAGCTTCTGGTGTGGTGCGCCCCACGGGAGAAAACAACGTTATCCAGAGCGAACAGGGTGGAACATTGCAGCGGGTGCTAATGCGACCCAATCAGGTGGTACAGCCAGGTGATTTGTTGGCAGTGTTTGACAGTCGGTCAGTTCAGGCGGAAAGACAGCAGCTGCGAGATGAGCTAGCCACCTTAGAGCGCCAGGCACAGCAAGCTCGGGCCGAACAGAGCTCTCTTGATGCCCAGTTCACAGCCTTAAATGGCATCACGACCTCGCTAACTGAGTCATCCCGTCGAAATGTTGAGCAGGCAAGGGCGTCTCTCAACTTCGAGAACAGCGAACTTCAGCGTTACCGATCTCTTCTCGAGAGTGGCGCCGTACCCCGTAGCTTGGTGGATGAGAAGCAAGCCCGACAAATCATGGGTGAGGCTGAAGTGCTTAAGGCTATGCAGAGTGTGTCTGAGCAGCGTGCCCGCGGTTTGAGTGAACTGGCGCGACTGCATCAGAGCGCATCTCAAGCCCGCTCCTCCGCAGATGAGTTGAGCAAGCAAGTTGCTCAACGTCATGCGCGTCTACTGCAGGTGCAGCGTGCCATTGACTTCGCGACTGTAAGATCTCCCATCCATGGCTCTGTGGTGACTACCAATTTGCACCACTCAGGTCAAGTCTTGCAACCCGGCGAAGTGATTGCCGTTCTTGCTCCGCTTAGTCAGCGCTATCAGGCGAAGCTGCAGGTGCCTGCCGACTCTATTAGCCACATTCAGGTGGGTCAACAAGCAACATTAAAGATATCCGCTTGTCCCACCTCTGAGTTTGGTGTGATGCCCGCTGTTGTGAGAAATCTCTCTGCTGATACCGTTCCGCCGGCAGTACAGGCAGGATCTGCGATGGCTGCTCAGTCCCCCTTCTTGGGCAGGGGCACATCAGCTTATGAGGTGGTAGTTGAGCCAAAATATACCAGCTTGAAGGGCAGGCAGGGAAATTGTCAGCTCCGCTTGGGAATGGAGGTGAACGCTGATATTATAACTCGGCGCACCACGGTCTTCGCTTATCTTATGAACAAGTTGCGGATTGGCAGTTAATCATAAACTTATTTGTTTCGTGGTTTCGGCCTGGGGCTGTGTCGGTTTCAAGTGCGTTCTCGTGTCATGGCTGTCCCCGCCTTGATTTTGTGCGGAAGCTCGAGACTGCTGGCTAGGTGTTTTTCTAATCCTTTGGTTGTGTTGCTCTTTCGGCCGCGCCTGACTCCTTGCCGCTTAACTGATTAATGGGCACCTCGACATATCAAACATACAGCTGATTGAGCTATGATATTGATTGTGACCTGCCGAGTGGTTTCCGGACTAACTTTGGGCAGATAGGATTCAGGGATGAACGGTAGAGAGTTGCAAAGCTCCAGAATGGAAAAGTTGTTCTCAGGAGACTGGCTGATTCGAGGCCATCGGAATAATTGTGACTGCTGACTAGCGAGGACTATGTGCATAAGTGTAATGGAAATACAGGGCGCAAAAAGCAATGCAGAGTGCAAGAGCAATGCAAAGCGCAAGAGGATTGATCGGCCGATCCTTTCAGGATGTTCGCTTATGGGCAGCTGTTTAACCTTGGCGATCAGAAGCTTGAATTCCAGATAAGTGACAGCTGCTTCTTTGAGGAGTTTGTCGGTCTTGGCGTGGTGAACAGTATCTCTGATGCCACGACTGTCGCCTTTCTCAGAGATCGACTGTGTTGGTGACTTCCTGGAAAGATGACGCCTCTGCCGTCGATAGGCTGGGCATCACCAAGGTAGCTGCTTTGACTTCGTTTTCCGGTGGTGGTGGATTAATCCAAGCCACCACGGGTTGACGCCAGCAGCGGGTGTTGTGGCTCCAGCGGCTAGCGGCGGAGGTTACGCTGACGGGCTTGCTCGGATATATGGGCACGGTTACGGCAGATTTCTTCGACCTGGCCGCTTTGGCGCTGATCGAGCGTCACGAAACTGATGCCGCTGTGTCGGTGCTGGTGGTTGTCTCAGTCCACGAATGCACACACCCACAGACGTGCCTCCTCCACGCTCCGGAAGGGTCGCCTGGGGTAGTTCGGCCGGTATTTCACCGTGCGGAAGAGTGATTCCGATAAGGGAGTTGTCATTGCTCGCCCTTGACCTGGACAAGGATCTCAGCACCTCCAGCACCTTTAGCCGGCTTTTGAGGGGGGCTGCCCTTGTTGATCCGCTCCCGCAGGCAGGCTCGGCTCACCAGATCAGCGGCGATCTGGGCTTCTTCCCGATCGGACACATCCCAGGTCAACACTTGATGAATAGCCTTGTCTTCCAGCATGGGTACAGACAGCTCTTGGTTTCCGGGGATGGCGGGTCCTGCCTCGTTGATTCAGCAGTTCTTCTTCTCGCATTATGCGATAGATCTTCATCTCGGATTCAACGTATTGATGTTCCTCGGCTAGGGTCCCTACAACCTGGCCAGGGGGGCAGATCGGCAAAATGAGGATCATTGATGGTGTCAATCACTTTTTGGCGCTTTTCAGCGGTGAACTTGTGGGCGACTTGCCTCGGAGCTCACTTACGGCGATCGAGACTGAATCCCTGCTCGGTGATGTCAAGCCGCCAGCGCCGTAAAGTTTGCCCACAAATACCAAGGAGATCAGCCACTACTTTCGCTGACAAGCCAGCATCCGTACTTACCCTGAGGATGTCTATTGCCTTGCTGCGATTATCTAACATAATCAAGTCTTCTCGTTTTGTGATTAGAGGAGATCGCGCTTTTGTGAGCAACCGCTTCGCGGAAGCGTTCCGCTATGGCAGCATTGCTGCTGCGATTTCTGTCGACTGAGCTAATCTTTATAAGCTACAATAGCATTTTTCTTTGTATTTAGTTTATGCTCCATGCTCCGACTTTGACGGATCAATTTCTGGTTTTGAAGCTGTAACTCCTTCTGGCCGCTAATGCTCGGTACGCTCTTGCTGTTGGCATCCTCTGCCACGTCAGCGCCAACGGGAAAGCAGTTTGGGAAACAAGCCCCCGCTCACGGCAATAAACACCCAGATCAGCGCCGCTCAAACCCGCAGCCTGAATCACAGCGGCCAGCTTGTCGGCAGCGCTCCATAGCTCGGGTGCCTTGCTGCTCGCCGGCACCAGCTGGCCTTCCTGCTTCCAGCGATGGCGCCAGCTGTAAAGGGTCTGGG
>CANHSW010000287.1 GCA_947463165.1 Cyanobacteriota bacterium | reverse complement strand
CTGGATGTCCTCGGCCGCGGCGAGGAGGCCCAGGCCCAGCGCTGGGAGTTTGCCCTGCTGGAGCTCTCAGGCCGCCACCTGCGCGACTACCTCAAACGGCTGCCGGCCTTTGAAGACATGCCAGCGGAAGAGCGGGCCCTCGATCTGGTGGCGGAGCACAAAGACCTGGAACAGGCGCTCTGGTTTCTATTGCATTGGCCGGAGCCGCACCGGGCCGCCCGGCTGGTGCTGGATACGCCGCAGCCCCTGAATGGCGATCGCTACATCCTGCTGGCGCCGCTGGCGGAGCTGCTGGAGAAACCCCATCCGCTGGCGGCCAGCCGTTGCCTGCGGGCGATGATCGATTTCACCCTCAAGGTGGCGCGTTCCAAGCGCTATTCCCACGCCGCTCGCCATCTCGAAACCTGCCACCGTTTGGCCGCCGCCATCGATAACTGGGGGGAGCTGGCCGATCACCGCAGCTATGTGGCCCAGCTTTGGCGTGATCACGGCCGCAAGTACGGCTTCTGGAGCGAGGTGCCCATAAAGATCCTTTCCGAACTCGAATCTGAACAAGAGGCCAAATCCAAACCAGAGGCCAAAGCCAAGGCTGTGGTCGACCCAGGCCGGGAGTCCAAAGGGCTAGGCAGCCCTGGGACTGCCGCCGCTGAAGCTGGATCTGTTCAGCCTGGCTTATGGTGAACGGGAGGCGCAGAAGTTCGAAGGATCGGATTAGTGAGACTGCGTGCTTTCGCCTTCAATTGCGCCAATGGCTGGTCTGGTCATCCAATCTGGATTGTGTATCGTGCCGAACATTTGGTTATCAGACCCGCAGGCTGCGCCTGAGACACCACTAATAATTAGAAGGTTCCCGGACTGACCGCAGCTTTAAAACTTCCTATGGTCATGTAAAGAGGCATCTACTATGATCTACACGCTAGACGAAGAATCAAAAAGAGAATCGAAGATCTTGCGGATCTGCAGGACCATGTTTCGGCATTTCATGCTTCAGCACAGACAGGCGAGGATGGGCAATAAGAGATTCAGATTTCAATCAGACTCCTGCCGTCATTCTCTACTTCATCTCCAAGGGCAGCAAGGGAGCAAAACCTGAGCAGTATTGCCTCTGCGGTTCGAAGAAGACCAACTGAGCTGCCGGTTTCAGCGGTGATATCTGCTCAGGCTGCTCACCAAGACTGGGCTTCGCTTAGGTCTTGCGAAAACGCAACTGTCTTTCTCCTTCATTCCGCAAAGCTATTGCCAGCGAGATAACCAGTTCATTTTTCGATCGTGCACAGACTGAACTATCCAATATGACCACTCACCTGAGCCGCCACCAGCAAGTTTCTGTATACCTCCGAAGAGGCTTGCAGCCAGTTGATGGCCAGCGTTCGCTCCAGCCTGAAGCCGGAAACCAGCCAGTGATTACCAGCAACGAGGAGCAGTGCCCCTTGCGTCACTTGGCAGGTTTGGCCAGTTTGTGACCCTTTTCGGAGCACTATCAGGGCTGATCTGGGGGTGGCTGGGGATTGGCTCCGAGGCCCAGAAGATCCTGGCCTTTGGCTTCGAGATATTCAAAATCAGCCCGGTAGAGAATCTGAGCATCGGCGTTGTACCCCAGGGGCTGAAGGGCATCTTTGAGGGTTCCCATTACGGCGGCCGTCAAGACATTCTGCTGCGTAACATTCTTGACCAATGCCTCCAGATCGTGATTCTCCCAATAGCCCGATGGGTCTGTCGCCTCGGCGAGAATTCCCAGCTGCTGAGCAGATTCCAGTATTTTCAGAACCGAGATATGAGATTTTAAAAAGTTATTGATTCCACCGTGTTCGGGATTGGTGGCGTATTGAGTCTTGCAGTGGTCATGCCACTGCCAGCTAGTTAGTTCTTCTGGATATGTTGCCAGGCCAAAGGAAGACCTGCTGCAGCCAGCTCCGGGAAAAACATCAAATCCAATCAGGTGACTAGCCTTGATTTCATTGGTACGGTGCTCAAGATTGTGGGCAATATCTTCCAGGCGCAAGGCTCCGTATTTTAAATTTATCCGGGGATCATCCTCCTCGAAGCAGCAGGCTTGGCCTTCGAGTTCAGTTACCTCGCCAAGCTCCATCAAGGGCAGCTGGGAAGCCTGGTGGTGCAAGCTGATGATTTTCTCCCTTGCCTGCTCTAGGGAGGCATTGGTCAAACCAAGAGAATAGGAAATGGTTAACCCCATGTTTCTTGCTTTTTTGTGAGCTGAATTCGTTGATTTTGGCCAGCCGAAGCGAGTTGAGAAGATGGCTAATGCCCACGTTTCCAGCTCGAATCTGCGCGGGCCTGCCGCCACCAGGCCCCGGGTCGCGCCTGGCTCATGGCTCCTGATGGAGGCGGATCGCCTGGGCGCGAATCGCCAGCCAGTGGGGAGAGGGGGAGCTGGCCATCGCCTGTCAGCGCTCGTGATCGATCGCCAGCACGTCATCGCCCACCAGGGCTTCATCCAGTTGATCGGCGGCCCGTTCGGCTTCGTCTTGGTTGGCGGCCACCACCAGCAGATCGGTATCCGAGAACCCATCCCAATCGCCCCGGGCCAGGGAGCCGAACAGCCAGACGCTGCAGTCGCACGGTCCCAGGGTGTCTTTCAAGCGCTGGCTCAGCGCCTTGATCCGCCGCTCGCGCTCCCGGCGGCGCAGTTGCGCGAAAGTGCTATCACTCACGGACATAAGGCAAGCCTAGACGTAACGAAAGAGCGGCGGCCTGCTCCAGGAGGGCATCGCTGCAGGGCACCCAGGTGATCGGCAACGACTGCAGTTGTGCATCCGCCAGACGACCGTTGCGTTCGCCCTCGTCCTTCCAGACGCGGTAAAGCACCTCCATGCGGCTCATGAAGCAGACCAGGCAGCGGCTTTCACCGTCTTGGGCCGATTGAAGCAACTGGGCCACCCGTTCGGCGCCGTCCTCCTTGCGCCGGTCGAGCTGGCGTTCCTTCAGCAGCCGGGCGGTGCCGCCACCGGCACCAGGCGCGGTCATGGGGCAAGCCTAAGGACGATCGAGAGAGCGCCGCACTTGCCCTGGCGATCCTCTGAACTAACGATGGATCGATCCCAGCAGGCTTCAGGGGTCGCTCTGCCAGGGCTCGAGGGCCCTCGATCTGCAGTGAGACGGCCCAGTGGCCCCTGCAAGTGATCGGCATGGACGGTGGTGGGCAGCCAGGTCATCACGTAACTGGTCTGGCGCAGCCCGTTAGCCGCCGATGGTGCCAGGGGATGGGCCAGAGGATTGCTGGCAAGTAGGGCCTCGGTGCTGAGAGGAAGCACCACCCAGCGGCGGCCATGGCGGGTGGCGGCATCGGGGGCGATCACCACAACAGGACGGGCCTTGCTGTCGCCGAAGCTGCGGTTGCGGGGCCAGAGGTAGAGCCTGCCCCCCGTTCAGCCATCTGACGCGGCGGCCAGGGCCCCTTCACCCATGGCTACGGCAGCCTCGCCGGCGGCGGCCAGATCGCCGGCCTCCAGCGAGGCCAGGTGGGCGTAAGCCGTGTTGAGGGCGTCG
>CANHSW010000286.1 GCA_947463165.1 Cyanobacteriota bacterium | reverse complement strand
GGCCGTAGTGGCATCGCTGCAGCGCTCCGCCTTGACTGAGTTGGAGCGACTCACCCCAGTGCAAGGCCGTTACGATCAGCTGAAAAGCCAGATCATCATTGAGCGAAAGAAAACCGATGAGCTAGAAAAGAAAAACAGCAAGCTGGCTAAAGCTCTGGTGGCGGTTGGCTCCGGATCGGCATTGATGGAAGAATTGCGTCGCCGAACTCCCAGGGGCTTGCAGTTCAGCGAGGTGATCCAGGAGGGCAATAGTCTGCGGCTAAGGGGTCAGGCAAAAGATCCAGGCGCTTTTGCCCGCATCAACGCCCTGCAGTTGCAATTACAACGCTCTCGCCTGTTCAACCCTAGCCAGGTGAGCCTGATCCAGGCCCGTCGAGATAATGGTAAAGAGGCCAATCCTCCAGCTGCCAACGTCAGCAGTGAACCGGTGCAATTTGAACTCACCGCAGCCTTCTCCCAAGCGGGTATCAATGGCGATTTGGCCAAACTCCGGGATTTGGGGGCCACCGGGATGGCCAAGCGACTGCAAATGCTGCAGCGGCAGGGGGTGATGCCATGAGCCGCGCTCAACGCATCTGGTTACTGCTGCCTATAGGTGTTGGCGCTGTGCTGGCGGTGGCGATGGCGGGGTGGGGCCTAGTGCCCGAATGGCTGAAGTATCAAAAAACCCAGCAGCAGGTGGAGGAACTGCGGTCTCTGGAGAGCCAGCTACCGCTGTTGGAGCAGCAGCTGGAACGCGATCAGCAAAGGCGCGACCAAGCAGAGCAGAAGAAGGAGTTGATGTTGCGGTTGATCGCAGGTAGCGGCAGCCTTAGCACTTTGATCGCCGAGTTGGATCGCATCGCCCTTACCAGCGCGGTGGAGCTAACCCTGGTGGAACCCCAGGCCGCGGCAGTGGCAGTTACACCATCTTCCCAAGCTGGTCAAGCTTCCCAAGCTGATCAAACCAAGAAAGATCTCAAACCAGATGAAGCGGATGCCAAGTTGAAGGAAGGCGTTCAGCCCCTAAAAAACGCAACGGTAGATCCGAATAATCCAAACGCCAAGCCGAAGCCACCTTCTGATCCCCTGGAGACCGATGGTTTGCGCAAGAAGAGTGTCTTGCTGACCGCCCGGGGGGGGTTCCCTGCCCTACTGGCATTTATGCGCAAGCTCGAACAAATCAGCGTGTTGGCCGTGCAAAGCAACCTGCAGCTGGCGCTGGAGTGTCAGACCAGCCAACCGCCGGGGCAGGCCAGCCAGCGGCCCCAGTGCCCCACTACACCAGGGGCTGCCGCCAAGCCAGGACAAACGGTCACCCTCAAGCTGAACCTGGCCCTCTACTCCAAAGATTCCCGATCAGGTCTGGCTAGCCAGTGATCAATTAGATACCATCCGAGCGCAGGTTGAGGTTGGATGGAAAGCGCGAAAGGAGCTCTGGCTCTGATCCTGGCGGCCGGGACCTCCCTGGCCCCGCAGAGCTATGGCCTGCGGGCCATGGCGGCGCCGGCATTGGCCCAAAAGCCCCTGGCCGCGCCCACCGCGCCAACCACCACTGCCAGCCCAGCCCTAGCCAGCCCCTCTGGCTCGGCGGCTGAGCTGCAACTGAAGCTGCGGCGCCAGCCCAATGCCGTTGAGCTGTTGATCGAGGGCACTGGCCCTGGCCCCCAACTGCGGCAGAGCCTCACCACTGCGGGCTGGTCGGCGGAGCTAAGCCTGCTCAATGCTTCGTCATTGCGTCTGGGGCCCCAGAGCTTCAGCCTGCCTGAACTGGGGCTGCAGAGCGTGGCCCTGACGGGCTCTGGCAGCCGCTATCAGCTACAGGTAACCCCCACGCCGGGTCAGGTCCTGGGTTGGCCTGTGATCAGTGCTGATGGCCGTCAGCTGATCGTCAGCTTCACCACGGCAGCGCAGCTGAGCAGCCAGAGCGGCCGACTGGATCTGAGGGTGGCTGCCCGGGTACCCCAAGCAAACCTGGCTCCAGCCCTGCAACCAAGAGCCGTGGCGCCGCCCTTGGGGGACATGGCGGTGGGCACGATGACGTTGCGCAATCGCAGTTATCTGAATCTGTCTGGGCCGCCGGTGTCGCTGACCATCCGCAACGCCCCGGCCCGCGACGTGCTGATGAGCCTCGCCCCGATGGGGGGTTATGGCTTTGTCTATGTGAATGAGAGTCCAGCTGGCAACAGCTCCAATATCACCAGGCAATCTTCCCAGGCGGAAGAGGCCGGGGCGGATTCCCTGCGCAAGGTGTCCATGGCCTTCCAGATGGAGCCCTATGCGAGGGCCATCAATGCCGTATTAATGGCGGCTGGCTGGCAGGGGCGCCTGGAGGGTCGTCTAATTATGGCCGGCCCGTCTGTGTCCAATAGCCCCTTCGGGGTGCAGGTGTCGAAGGTATATCGCCTCAACCAGGCCTCGGCAAATTCCGCCGCCGACTACCTGGCCAGCCTGGGGGCCCAGATCACCAAGGTGACCGTAATCACCAACTCGGTTACCCAGGGCACGCCGGTGGCAAACCAGGTGGCGGGCGCCACCACCAGCCAACAAACCGAAACCCAAAACGTCACCACCACCCAGAGCTATGGCTCCAACATTGGGCCGCTCAAGGGCCTGAAGGGCACCACCGACTCCCGGCTGCAAACCATCACCCTGGTGGGCGATTCGGCCCTGGTGGCGGTGGCCGAGGGCTATCTACGCCAAATCGACCTGCGCCAGCGGCAGGTGGCCCTATCAGTGAAGATTTTGGATATAACCCTTAACAATCAGACCGATATTGATAATAGTTTTGCCTTGCGCTATGGAAATAATTTCATTGTCAATGATTCTGGCCGTTTGGTGGGAGCCTTTGGCGCATTCCTGCCCCCAAAAGCCGATGCTTTTGGTCGTGGTTATCCGGGCGACAGCATCAAATTTGATATCGATGCCGAGAAGGGCAAAATTACCGCTGAAGCGCCGACTGGCTACAACGTTACTGGTGGTGCCCAGCGGGATTCATTGTATCCTGGTAATCCTGATGCTTCCATTTACAAGGATGCCACCCGCCGAAACCCTGGCCTCTCGTATCCTCGCGACAACTTCTATAATTTTCTGCAGGCTCAGATTGTATCTAATAACACCAAGGTGCTGGCCAGTCCCACTCTAATTCTTTCGGAAAATCAAGAGGAGGTGAATGGGGGATCTGCTGCCGGCGCCCAGCTCGCCATCGGCAATGCAGGTGGCTCAGGTGGTTCCAGCTCATCCGATCTCGCCACAATCGGTAGGCCCAGGGCCAATGAGGCGTTTGTGACGGTGGGTGAACAGGTAATTACCAGCTACCAGGTTACCAACGGAACCCAAGGAAACGGCAATTCCTGCGAGCCATCGTTTGGCATTGCGGGTCTCACCTTCGGGGCGCGGGTATCTAAAATTGATGACAATGGCTTTGTTACGTTTACTCTCTCTCCCCAGATAACTGCAAAAACAAAAGAACAGCAAGTGGCTGGATGTGGCCCCATCGATATTCTGGCGGTACGCCGACTGGATACCGGCAGTGCAAGGGT